>JBLHNW010000224.1:0-6518 GCA_047622205.1 Paraglaciecola sp. | reverse complement strand
CAGACGAAGCGCAGAAAAGACAGCCACTTAATTAATGAACATAAATGAGGTAAATTTTATGTATACAAAAACTAAAGTAATTATATTTGGGCTCGTGGCCTGTGTTTCCTTTTCTGGCCAAGCATCGCTGTATAAGTTTGACGATATGAATGCGAACAATGGTGGCATGTCAGATCAACTTGAATCAATCGAATCAACTTATAACACTGGCAGCAATCAATTTACCTGGGATGTTGTTTTTAATGATGACGCCAGAGGCATAGATGGTTTTTGGTTAGTCGTGAACAATGGTCCCAATCCAAAACGCTCTAACGTGAATGAATTGGCCATAATGTACGGCGACATGGAAAGCGGAATTTTGACCACTTATGCCTACAATGGCCGTAATTCGTCTAACAGTTATCTAAATCCAGGAACGTTGTTACAAACTGACACCTTTACAGCCAATTCGGACGGCTTGAGTATTGATATCGATGTTAGTGCAATCAATGCCTGGGTAAGCCCCGATCGAGATTACAGTGGTATTCAGTATGATGAGAAAGTTGGTATTTGGTTCCACATCTCGAAAAATTCTAATTTTAACTACGGCCAATCTGGATTGTTACAACAGTACAGTTATGGCGCACAAGGTTGGTATGACAGCGCTAATTTAAGTGCAGCAGAAGTACCTGAGCCTAGGGCACTTGCACTATTGCTATTTGGTTTGGCTGGAATTGGGGTTTATAAGAAAAGAGCCAAGTCATAGTTGTATGAAAGCCCTCTTTGTCGAGGGCTTTTCTGATACCTCTATGTATAAATTAACTCTACTCCCAACTCCTTAACATAATCAGTTTCTCGTTCGAGATCGGCACTGAACACGGGTTTTTGCGCTAGCCAATTATCTGGAAAACTAATGTGCAGTTTTTTACCTCGGACAGTGATTTCCATTTTGGGGAGTATGTCATCTTGACGCTTTATGTTTAACAACACACTCAAGCGTAATATGGCAATTAATTTGTTTACCTTATCTGTTTGGTGCAAGGAAAATTCCGGAATTTCCTGACTTTTTACCTTTTTTCGGTGAAACCGCACTAATGTCGCTAACAGGTTCTGATGTTCTTGATTAAAGCCCGGCAAATCAAGGTTTTGTAATATGTAGCCGGAATGACGCTGGATACCTCGAGTGTTTATTTGCAAACCCACTTCATGCAACAAAGCCGCCCATTCAAGCATGCTTTTAAGTTCTTTATGTTCTAGCTGCCAATCTTTCTTACAACTTCGATAAACTGCCATGGTGGTGGCAAGCACACGTTTGGCATGCTCGATGTCAACATCGTAACGGGTTGCCACGCTTTCTGCGCTGCGCTGACGAATGTCAGGTTGAGTGAGTTGCTCTTCCATTTCATACAGCACACCTTCTCGAAGTGCTGCTGCAGAATATTCCATTTCACTTATTTGCAGGCTTTTGAAAGTAGCTGTCAGTATCGCTAAGCCTGCTGCAAATACTGGACGGCGATCTTCACTTAGCCCATCTAGTTGCAAATCTGCGCTGTTACCGGCAGCGCAACACAATTTAATTAAAGTGTTCAAATCGCTTAGGGAAACATAATTTTCCCGGTTAGTACTATCAAGCCGCTGCGCAAGTTCAATGACGGTGCGAATGGTACCGGAGCAACCAATGCAACTATTCCAGCCTAGTTGATTGAATTTCTTGTCAATCATTTCTAATTCTTGCTGAGCATGTGTAACGGCTTTGTTGAATGCTTTTGCATTTAGCTCGCCATTTTTGAAAAAGCGGTTGGTATAACTGACGCAGCCCATTTGTAAACTACGTAGTAATTTTGTATTGAAGCCTTCACCAATAATAAATTCAGTTGAACCACCGCCAATATCAACTACCAGACGCTGGCCATCATCATGATTGGTATGGGCTACGCCCTGGTAGATTAATCGTGCTTCTTCTGCACCAGATATCACTTCAATTGGAAACGGTAATATTTTTCTGGCGGCTTTGATAAATTCTTTGGCATTACGAGCTTTGCGTAAGGTATATGTCGCGACAATACGCACATTTCCTGTTTCAATTCCCTGAAGGCTCTCTGCTACTACCTCTAAAGTTTGTAAACCTCTTTGCTGGGCTTCCTCACTTAGCATATCTTCTTTGTCTAAGCCCTCGGCTAGGCGTACTTTCTGTTTTACCCGATGCAGTATTTGCACCGAGCCAGCCATTATGCGGGCCACCACCAGATGAAAACTATTGGAACCAATATCCAATGCTGCAACTTTGTTGGCATCGCGCATTTCCATGCTATTAAACGCTTCACTGGGTTCAGGCATAGCTTATTTTTCCAGTTTTAATAAATAATCATAGGTTTGAATTTGAGAACGTAGTTTCTTGCGATTACCACGTCGTACGTGTTTGTTGGTTTGTTGCTGGTCGATGACACGAGCTTTAAGTGTGTCCTGAAACTGGATTTCCAATATATGGATTATTCTAGCCTTTAAATCTTCATCGTAAACTGGGCAGCCGACTTCAATTCGGTTGTCCATATTTCGTGTCATCCAGTCAGCAGAAGATATTATAACGCGTTTATCTCCGCCGTTTTCAAACACCATCACTCGAGGATGCTCAAGGAACCTGTCAACAATGCTAATAATAGAAATATTATCGCTGAGACCCTTTACTCCAGGCACCAAAGAACACATGCCTCGAACAATTGCTCTGACCTTGACCCCAGCTTGACTTGCTTTGTATAAGTCATCAATCAGCAGTTTGTCATCCAGATTATTCAATTTAAGGGTGATTGTGGCTTTTAACCCTTCGTTGGCGTTCTGGATTTCCTGACGCAGTAGTAACTGGATCTTGGTTCTTGCGTTAACCGGGGAAATTTGTAGATGTTGAAATTTATACCGCCGATATGGCTGTTGAATGAAAGTGAATACGTTATCAGCTTCCGCTGCCAACTCCTGGTTGCGTGTAAACAGGCTAAAATCAGTATAAATTTTGGCAGTTTTTTCATTGAAGTTACCGGTGCCAAAATGGGCGTAATTGACCAGTTGTTTGTTTTCTTCGCGAGTGACAACACAGAGTTTGCTGTGAATTTTTAAGGTTTGCATACCAAATACGACTTTTACACCCGCATCAGTCATGGTTTTCGACCACTCAATATTGGCTTCTTCGTCAAAGCGGGCGCGAAGCTCTACCACCACAGTCACTTTCTTGCCGTTATCTACTGCATCAATCAAAGAATCTATAATTCGTGATTTTTTTGCTACCCGATAAATATTCAACTTAATTTGCTTCACACTGGGATCAAAGGCGGCCTGGCGCACAAATTCGGTAAAATGCAAAAATCGATGGTAGGGGTAATAAAGTAAAATATCTTTGGCGCTTATTGCGTCAAAAACGGTGTCATAATCGGTAAAATCCTTGGTACTAATGGCGGGTAGTTTGGCGTTTTCCAAATAATCCCTGCCAACATTAGGAAAACCTATGAAATCTTTGAAATTTCGATAAATTCCACCAGCAATAAGACTATCGTAAGATGAAATTTTTAGCCTTTTCTTTAAGTTTTTCAGCATCTCATCAGGCATATTAGCATCGTAAACCACTCTCACTGGTTCAGCAATTAAGCGTTGTTTCATGCTTTCCGACATTTTATCTACGTAACTTTCATCTATTTCATCGTTGATGGAGTATTCTGAGTCTCGGGTCATTTTAAACGAAAAGGCCTCAACTGAATCGAAATCAATGAAGCCTTTAAAAATACGTTCAAGGTTTTGACGAATAATATCGTCTATCAGGATGATGTGTTTTTTCTTAAGACTTTTTTCCGGGGGAATAACAACAAAACGTGAGAGCGCGCCGGTCGGTATTTCGATGGTGGCATATTGTGTGTTTTTATCGTCTTTATTAATGGCCACATATAAATACGTTGCAGAATCATTTAAGCGCGATACCAAGTCAACTTTACTATGCAATAATATTGGCGCCATGTGACGTAATACTTTGTTTTTAAAGTAATTTTTTAACCATGCTTTTTGATAGTCATTTAGATCATCCTGGCCAATTAGGAAGATATTATAACGCGCCATACGTCTTACGATTTCTCCATGTACCCGGTCAAAATCGTCGGTCATACCCAACACTTTTTCCTGGATTTTCTCCATTAGTAGTTTGGTCGCTTCGGCTTTTTCGGTTTCCCCCTCATTTAGATGAATATAAATCTTGCGTTTTACTTCGGCGACTCTGACCCGATAAAACTCATCCATATTGTTCGAGTAAATCCCCAGAAATCGGATACGCTCAATTATTGGGTTTTTTCTATCAGCCGCTTCTTGAAGCACGCGTTGATTGAAGGATAACCAACTTAGCTCGCGTGGGTAATATACGTTTGTTGACAAGGGCATTAATGTCTCTATAGGCTAATTTGTGCGTTAACTGATTATGCTTACAGTATTATATGACGTTTTTATGACGGCTTATTGTAGGTCAATATCTACCATTAAATCGTTGGCTACTTCTTCCAATGCTTCGCGCAGGGGCTCCACATCAAAATCTTTTGCCATGGAAATAGTCGCCCGAGCTTTGAACATACTACTTCCCCAATTCGGCGCACTGCCGCAACTCGAATCAAACTTGACGATATTGATATTGAACTGAGCAAGTATTGAGGTAAGTTCTTGCACAATTCCCGCCTTGTCATTTCCCATGATGTCAATTTGAGCCGTTATATCATTACTGACATCGACTGTACTGCCTTCCACCAGGTGAATTCGTAAATCGCTATGGCGAGAGAACGTATCAACCAACTGTGAATATTTGTCCGCGGGTAAATCAATTTGAACGAAGCCCGCAAAGTGTCCCGCCATATGAGAAAAGTTACTGGCCAGCCAATTGCCACCCATATTAAAAACGGTTTGTGCCAGGGATTCGATCAGGCCGGGCTTGTCTCTGCCTACTAAAGTGAAAATCATTGGTTTCATCAGACTGTTACTTCCTCTTAGTCATTTAGTTTGTTCTTCTTAAAGCATAGCGCAAAAAGAACTCCAAGGTGTGTCGTTTTCTCTTAATAATCAGATGCTAATACATATTTTCCAGCTTATGATGAGATGCTTGAAAATGCGACGTAAAGCGAGAAGTTTCAGCACTCACAGCTCCATTTGCTTCTACGGTTACGGCAGGTGTTGTTAATAAACTGTAATAAATATGCTCGGACTGCGTTTTACTGGCATATTACTTCAGGTATGATGCGCGACAATATAAATGCGAACTGTTGTACCTTAACCTTGGGGATAATAATTATATGGCTTCAAACTCATTTTTAGGGGTATTCGCTAAATCACCTCTTAAGCCCTTAGAACAGCATATTAACCTGGTGCATAAATGTAGCCAGGGATTGTTGCCGTTTTTTACTGCAGTATTTGCTGCTGACTGGTCCAATGCTGCCCAATGCCAACATGAAATATCGAGTCAAGAAAGAGAGGCGGATGAAATAAAACGCGAACTTCGCATCAATTTGCCTGGTGGCATTTTTATGCCTATTCAGCGTCAAGACGTATTGGCTTTGCTTACTGAACAAGACAAAATAGCCAACAAAGCTAAAGATATTTCAGGCCGAATTTTGGGGCGGGAATTACTTATCCCAGAACCGATGCAAGAAAGTTTTATGCAATATCTAAAACGATGTCTGGATGCTACCAAACAAGCGAAAAAGGTTATCAATGAACTTGATGACCTGCTAGAAACAGGGTTCAGAGGTCGTGAATTGCGTTTAGTAGAAGACATGATCAGTGAGCTTGATTTGATCGAAGACGATACTGATACATTGCAAATTCACTTGCGCAAAGACTTACTCGCGCTGGAAAAAGATTTAAATCCGGTAGATGTGATGTTCCTATATAACATCATTGAATGGGTCGGCGAGTTGGCCGACATTTCTGAACGAGTCGGTTCAAGACTCGAACTTATGTTGGCCAAATAAGAGACTAACGATGGAAATAATTAATAGTTACGGTTTTATTCTAATCGTATTAGCTGCTTCGGTCGGCTTTTTAATGGCTTGGGGTATTGGTGCAAATGATGTTGCCAATGCCATGGGCACCTCAGTAGGTTCAAAAGCCTTAACAATCAAACAAGCCATCTTTATTGCGATGATATTTGAGTTTGCGGGCGCCTATCTGGCTGGAGGAGAAGTTACCTCAACGATCCGCAAAGGTATAATAGACAGTGCCTATTTTGTGAATTCGCCAGAACTGCTGGTGTTCGGCATGATATCGGCCTTATTTGCGGCAGGTATCTGGTTGGCGTTTGCATCCTATTTAGGTTGGCCGGTATCTACCACACATTCGATAGTCGGAGCCATTGTTGGATTTGCTGCGGTCGGGGTCAGTGTTGATGCCGTCGAATGGGCTAAAGTTGGAGGCATTGTCGGTAGTTGGATCGTTACCCCTGCGATATCAGGTTTTATTGCCTATCTAATATTTCAAAGTGCCCAGAAACTAATTTTTGACACGGAAAACCCTTTTGATAACGCTAA
>JBLHNW010000223.1:0-6571 GCA_047622205.1 Paraglaciecola sp. | reverse complement strand
GGATAAATATGGATAAACCGTTTCAATATCTTTTACGTGTTCGTTATGGCGAATGTGATGCTCAATTAGTGGTGTTTAATGCACGTTATGGTGATTATGTGGACATCGCTGGAACTGAGTATTTTCGGGTGTTATTTGGCGGTTATCAGAAATTACTTGAGCAGGGACTAGACAATCAGGTGGTTAAACTAAACACCAGTTGGAAAGCCCCCGCCAAATTTGATGATGTACTGCGCATTTGTGTCGAAACCTCGCATATTGGAACAACCTCTTTTTCTTTACGACTAACCTTTAATCGTTATTCAACCAATGAAGAGTTGGCTGTATCCGAAATTACCTATGTGATGGTTGACACTAATACCTTTCAAAAAACTCCAATCCCAGAGAAATTACGCAAAAAACTGCATAAAGGCGGGGTGAATGTCGTTACCGACCATGCCGGAATATGAGAATGCCTAATAACTTGATATACCCAGGCTACCTCAAATGACGGATTCAGCAGGAATTTAAAGTGGTTTAGGCAAGGCTGCTATTTGTAGACGCCCTAGGTTTAAAGGGAGGGGGCTACTAAGTCAAGAATAGCCGACCCAGCATAAACCGCTTTAAAACCCACCGGGACGGAGCCTCTGAGATACTCCACTTCGGTGTTGCATCCATTTAAAAGGTAGTCGACATTCTGGCATGGTTGTGCCTTGAATTGAAGCACACCAAAGGCTCTGAAACGCCCATTGTGAGGTGGCATGGGTATATACTAAAGTCGTTATAGATACTGCCAATACAACGCCCATGTTCCCCTTGCGAAGAGCAAAAATCAAGCAATCGAATAATCGCCCTTACGCGGTTATTTAATTGAATACGTATGCAATACGTTGTTGAAACAATGATGTCAGAGGTACTCTACACTTCGGGATTTTATAGCGAGTTGTTATCAACTACTCTACCAAAATTGGAAACAGAACGTGGCGAGAAAGCTTAATCTAAGTCGGCTGATATTTTGTACAGCAATGTTGTTTTTAAGTGCTAATTCAGTAGCCAAAATACTGCAAACTCGCTCTCCGAATAGAAGTGCAAATATACTGTGATGATAAAGATGCGGGCTGGCTTACTAGACCATGATTTTATGATTGAGGAGTGTCTGGTATCAAGTGCAGATACCTTTTAACTGCATCTGGCTACCAGTGGTAGAAGCACGATTCGATTTAAAGTCATGTAATTAAAAAATGCAGAGCAACAGTGCTTTAGGCATCAGTAAATAAACGTGAAATTAATAGTTTAGAGCCTGAATAACAATAAAAAATAACAAGAGATAAACAAATGCAACGAACAAAACCAGAGTTAAATTTTTGGCAAATATGGAATATGTGTTTTGGTTTCCTTGGGATCCAATTTGGCTTTGCTTTGCAAAATTCTAACGTTAGCCGAATATTCGAGGCGCTAGGTGCAGATTACAGTAATTTGGCTGTTTTATGGGTTGCTGCACCCATAACAGGCCTTATTGTGCAGCCTATTATTGGTTACATGAGTGATCATACCTGGAATAGATTAGGCCGCCGACGTCCGTATTTTTTATGGGGAGCGATTGCCGCTAGTGCCGCTCTATTTATTATGCCTAATTCTCCCAGTTTATGGTTTGCTGCGGGAATGTTATGGATTATGGATGCTTCAATAAATGTGTCTATGGAACCTTTTCGAGCTTTTGTTGGCGATATGTTGCCGAAGAAACAACGCGCTACGGGTTATGCGATGCAAACCTTTTTTATTGGTGTGGGAGCGGTTGTTGCGTCTGCTTTACCCTGGATGATGACCAATTGGTTTGAAATTAGTAATGTTGCAGCAGCAGGTATAGTGCCAGATTCTGTTAAATTTTCTTTTTACGCTGGTGGAGCAATATTTTTAAGCGCTGTACTTTGGACCGTGTATTCAACCAAAGAGTATTCTCCAGAGCAATTAAAGGCGTTTGAAGAGATACAGGCTTTATCCGCAACAGAATCTGCTCAACTAAACACCGTTAGAACTGCTAATCAATACCTAAAAGGTGGCGTCATATATGGGCTAATAGGTATTGTTTTATATTTGATTATTTCCATCAATATCGAAATGTTAGATAAAAACTTATATATTTTGGCAGCGGGATTGGGCGGATTTGGAATATGTCAGTTATTTGCCGCTTATTTAAGTGACAAGGGTAAAGTTGACAATGGATTTTCTGAAGTCATGGGTGATCTATTTGCTATGCCACAAGCAATGCGTCAGTTGGCAGTGGTACAATTTTTCTCTTGGTTTCCGTTGTTTTCTATGTGGATATATACCAACTCTGCGGTGACTTCCCACCATTACGGAACGACTGACGTTACATCCGCAGTATACAATCAGGGGGCTGACTGGGTATCAATATTAATGGCTACCTATAATGGCGTATCGATTTTCGCAGCCATTATTATTCCAATTGTTGTAAAAGTGTCAAATTTACAATTCGCCCATCTAATTAATCTTACTTTGGGTGGTATTGGTTTTATCTCTTTCTTGTTTATTAAAGATCCTGCCTGGCTTGTGTTGTCTATGGTCGGAGTAGGTTTTGCGTGGGCTTCGATTTTATCAGTCCCTTACGCAATTTTATCAAATGTGTTACCTGTTCATAAAATGGGTGTCTATATGGGGATTTTTAACTTTTTCATTGTGATCCCACAGATTCTGGCTGCCAGTATTCTCGGATTTTTGATCACAAAAGTTTTCGACAATGAACCTGTTTATGCTTTGGTTATTGGTGGTTGTAGCATGCTTATTGCAGGCCTAATGACTCTGCGAGTGAAGATACCGGAATAGACATAGGATTAATATTTATGAAAAAAACATTTGTACTATCACTCGTGTCTAGCGCTCTGCTTATAAGCGCATGTAAACCGGTTGTCGAGCAAGAAAATTTGGAAGCAACTGAGACAACAAGGACTGAGTTTTATGGCACAGCCAACCCTTTTGCCAGCGAAGCCATATATTTTGTGATGACAGATCGTTTTGTTGATGGCGACCCAAGCAACAATCACGAGCAACAGGGCGGTGATTATCCGACCTTCGATCAACCATTAGTTGGAGGAAATGGCCAAACTGCGAATGTTGGGTATATGGGGGGGGATCTTAAAGGTGTGCTAAATAATGGCCAATATCTGAGTGATATGGGTTTTACCGCTGTGTGGTTGACACCTATTATTGATAATCCTGATGAAAATTTTAGCGGCGGGGAAACCATAGAATTTGCTGGTGCATTTAAAGATGGGGGTAAAACTGGCTATCACGGTTATTGGGCGAATAATTTTTATGTAATAGATGAGCACTATCCTTCATCGGGATTGGGATATAAAGAATACACCACTCAAATGCGTGAAAAATATGCTCTGAAATCGGTATTTGATGTAGTCGCCAATCATGGAACTCCGTCATTTAGTATGCCGAATGATCAGCCAAAATATGGAGAATTGTATGATCTGCAAGGCAACTTAGTGGCAGATCATCAAAATTTAACACCAGAACAATTAGATCCGAATAATCCACTGCATCATTTTTATCGTAAAACGCCGGATATCCTGCAACTGTCTAATTTGGCTGACACCAATACTGAATTACAAGATTACTTAATAAACTCTTATTTATATTGGATAGAGCAGGGCGCAGACGCCTTTCGGATTGATACGATTAAACATGTTCCTCATCACTTTTGGAAGTTGATGTCAGACAAAGTCAGGGCTAAGCATCCCAATTTTTACATGTTTGGTGAAAGTTTTGACTACAACGCCAACTTTCTTGCGCAACACACATTGCCAAAAAATGGTGGGATAAGTGTTTTGGATTTTCCCGGGCAAAAGGCCATGTTGGAAGTGTTTGAGAATGCAGACAGCGACTTTGCAACGTTAAACGAATATTTGCATCTAACTCATGGTCCCTATGCAAATCCTTACGAACTCGCGACATTTTATGATAATCACGACATGCCTCGCATGAACGCTACCGATCAAGGTTTTATTGATGCCAATAATTGGTTGTTCACTGCAAGGGGTATTCCAGTAGTTTATCAGGGATCTGAAATGGGGTTTATGCGTGGATTACCGGAACATCAGGGCAATCGTAATTATTTTGGCCAGGATAATATCGAGTTGGCCAGGCAACATCCTATACGTCAAAATTTATTAAAAATTGCCAATGTGCGTAAGACTACTTTGGCACTGCAAAATGGTTTACAAGTGAATCTTGAGTTGTCAGGCAATAAGGCAGTTTTTTATCGCGTATTACAAAAGGGGGATGTGGCGCAAACAGCCTTGGTAATGTTAAATAAAGGTGATACACCGCTGGATTTCACAGTTGAAAAACACTTACAAGAAGGGCGTTGGAAAAGCTTGATTACTGACGACACTATTAACATCGCCGATGATGACAAAATATTGCGTTTTAATGTACCTGCTCACGGTGTTCAGGTTTGGCTTAGAGAAGGAAAAGTAAGCGATAGCGCATTGCTCTCGGCTTTAAATACCTTAATGCAGCATAAATAGTCATTACCCCAGTAGTTCTGAAACGCGCATTATGAGATAGCGTGGGTATATAATTCTGTGGTGGTGAATTATTTAGTACCACAGGAGTCGCGAACGATTATTTCTACCGGCATCAGGTAATGCTCAACTTGTTCACCATCTATTATTCTAAGTAAGCAGTTTACTAATATTTCGCCCGCCAATATGGTATTTTGTTTAACCGTTGTGAGTGTTGGATTGGCAAAACTGGAAACCGGTATATTGTCATACCCAACCACTGCGACTTGCTGAGGTATTTGAATGTTTTTATCTCTAAGCGCTTTTATAGTGCCGATCGCGATTAAGTCACTAGCACATACTATGGCGTCTATAGTGTCGTCACTATTGATCAATGCAATGGTTGCATCATAACCTGATTCCTCGGTTGAAATGGCATCGACCTGTTTAGATGATTTCTCCGCGTTAGTTTGTTCGAGGGCTTTTTTATGACCTAAATAACGTGCCATAAATTCTGGTGCGTGACTATCGGCGCCGCCGATAAAAGCAAACTTTTTGTGTCCTAAATTTAATAAATGTTGAGTAATATCGAAGCCGCCTTGAAAGTTATCACAACCAATAGAAACTCCTGGATGCTCAATATCGTGAGCTCCCCATCGCACAAAATGGGTTTTTTGCTCTTCGAGTGCCGCGAGCTTGGCACTGTAGTCAACATAGTCGCCATAACCAAGCAGGATTATGCCATCAGCTTTATTGGAATCTTCATATTCTGCATGCCAGTCGTCGCTTAGGTTTTGAAAAGACACCAGTAAGTCGTACCCAGCCTGGGCGCTAGCGCGCGTAATACTGCCAAGCATCGATAGAAAAAAAGGATTTATCAAAGAATCGTCAGAGGTCGGATCTTCAAATAACAATAACGCGATAGTTCGACTGTGCTGACGACGCAGGTTACTGGCATTTTTGTCCACTTTATAATTAAGTTCACTGGCAATCGCCTGAACTTTGTCGCGCGTTTCTTTATTAACCAAAGGGCTATTTCGTAACGCCCGGGAAACTGTTGATTGAGACACACCAGCGCGGTATGCGATGTCGAAGGAAGTGGCCTTGTCTCTCATAAAATGATTTTGTTACCTGATTAAATCTATCTATTAACTCCAATAACTTACTGTTATACACCAGCAACAAGTGGAGATCTTCAAAAAATAAACTATAAGCGCTATTTTATTATGATTAACACCCTGTTTTTCAAAGCTTATGCTAAGAATTACACGGGTTTTATTATATGAAATGTATAAGATTAGAGGGCTTAAAGAGCACTTTGTCGTGTTCATACCCTTACCACCTCTAAATGACGAATTCAGAGCAACTGGGTGCTTCAATGCAAGGCGTCTCCTTGAGGGAATGCAGTCTATCTAGTGAACGGGGACAACACAGAAGTGAAGTACTGCAGATGCTCCGCCCCGCTGAAACGTTCATTTTGAGGTGGTATGGGTATAAATGTTGGTATACTATCCAACGTTTTCACTATATTGCAGCTGGAGGTATTATTTAATGGCCGAGACCGAGAGTCGTCCGACCAATTTTATTCGTCAAATTATTGATAAAGATCTTGAATCCGGAGTAGCTAAAAGTGTTCAAACTCGCTTTCCGCCTGAGCCCAATGGCTATTTACACATTGGCCATGCGAAATCTATTTGTCTGAATTTTGGTATTGCCAGTGATTATGAAGGCCAGTGTAATTTGCGTTTTGATGATACCAACCCGGAAAAGGAAGATATTGATTACGTCAACTCGATTCAAGAAGATGTAAAATGGTTGGGGTTTGGATGGAATGGCGACGTACGTTATTCGTCTAATTATTTTGACCAGTTATATAATTACGCGATCGAATTAATCGAAAAAGGTTTGGCGTATGTAGATTTTTCTAGCCAGGAAAAAATGCGTGAGTTACGTGGGACTCTCAAAGAAGCGGGGCAAAACAGTCCATATCGAGATACTACTGTTGCAGAAAACCTTGAGTTATTTGCAAAAATGGCTGCCGGTGGATTTCAGGAGGG
>JBLHNW010000222.1:0-6579 GCA_047622205.1 Paraglaciecola sp. | reverse complement strand
ATTTGAAGCACCCCAGTCAATCTTAATCCGTCATTTTGAGGTAACATGGATATGATACTACCAGCTCAAATCATCGGGGATTTCATAGTCCCCATACCATTCTTCATCCTGACTGTTTTTTTCTATATCTTCAGGAAGGATATCCGCACGGTACACCACACATTTGTCGTCACGTTCCGATATTTTGTCGGCGACAGGTGTTGGTACAAGCTCATAGCCCCCATTTAACTTTACAACGGCCAGTTTTCCCTGGGTAATGCTCTGATGAGTAGACTGATTGACATACATGCGCTTAATCACATTGTTGTCAGTAAAATTGCAAACTATATCGCCTTTTCTTTTGGGCTGTTTATTCGCTTCAATAAGCTGTTTTATTTGTGCTTGTACCGCTTTTTTTTCTGCTTCGTGTTTAGTCTTTTGATTGAGCTCTCTGTCTTTGGCTTTTTTTGCTTCGACAGCTTGCTCAGCAGCTAACCTGCTTTCATTGGTTTCAACCACATTATGTCGCTGCTGGGCCTTGGCTTGTTTGTGTTTTTGCTGCTTAATCTGTTTGGCTTTTTTCTTGTTCGCCAAACCCGCGTTTAGGAGTTGTTCTTGAAGTGATAATGCCATAGTAAAACCTGTAAATATAAAATGAGAAAAGCCAGCATGCATAGAACTGCTGGCTTAATTATACCCATACTAACTCGGACGCAATGAATCCGTCATATTGAGGTAGCATATATACCCATGCCACCTCAAACTGCGCGTTTCAGCGGGAGTTTAAAGCCATTTAGGCAAGATGACTGTTTGTAGGCCTAGTGGGTCTAAGTCAAAAATAGTCACCGCCGTATAAATGGCTTTAAAACCCGCCCGAAGGGAGCGTCTGGGGCACTCCACTTCTGTGTTATCCCCTATTAAAAGGTAGACGACATTCTTTCAAGGGGACGCCTTAAATTGAAGCACCCCAGTCGCTCTGAATCCGTCATTTTGAGGTGGCATGGGTATATACCCCAACTACTTCGGTTTTTTGCGCTTATCGTCAGCTTTCCACTTGTCATTTTCAAACCAGGCGGACCAACCAGTTGCTTTACCTTCATCATTCTCTGACATCACATATTGCTGTTTGGTCTTGCGGCTATAACGTACCACAGTTGAACGACCATCAGGATCACTAACTGGTGCATCTGCAAGGTAATAAAACTTCGGTGAAATACGGTCGCGAAAGCGGGCTAACTCAGACACCAAAGGCGCACGGGTTTCTCGTGATTTGGGAAAGTTATGGGCAGCTAAAAATATCCCTGAAGCACCGTCTCTTAATACGAAGTGAGCGTCCGATTTTAAACACTGTAATTCGGGCAAAAAGGTAGGATCTTCTTTTGGAGGGGCAGCTTCACCGCTCCTAAGTAACTTACGGGTATTTTTACACTCTTCATTGGTACAACCAAAATACTTACCAAATCGACCACTCTTTAGCTCCATATCGGATTGGCATTTGTCGCATTCAATAATGACTCCTTCGTAGCCTTTTATTTTGAACGTACCTTTTTCGACAAAAATCCCTTCACAGGTTGGTGTATTGCCGCAGACATGTAATTTGCGGGTTTCATCCACCAAATAACTATCCATCGCCGTGCCACAAATATCGCAACGGCGTTTTGCTCGGAGCATATCTGTTTCTAGCTCTTCTTCGTCATCCACCTTGACCACTTCATCACCTGAAGTCAGGTTCATCGTGCCGGTACAACGTTCTTTGGGTGGCAGACTATATCCTGAACAGCCTAAAAACACTCCGGTACTGGCAGTACGCACGTTCATTGGCCGCTCACATTTAGCGCAAGGAATATCGGTGGGCACAGCTTGATTCAGACGCATCCCTCCCTCTTCCGGTGTCTTTTCTGCAATACGTAACTTTTCTTCAAAGTCGCCATAAAACTCGTCCAACACTCCTTTCCATGAAGCATTGCCATTGGCTATTTCGTCCAACTGCTGTTCCATGTTGGCGGTAAAGTCATAGCCTATAAGATCGTCAAAATTCTCCATCAATCTATCGGTAACTATTTCACCCATTTTTTCCGCATAGAAACGTTTATTTTCTATGCGGGCATAGCCACGATCTTGAATAGTTGAAATGATACTTGCATATGTTGAAGGACGCCCAATCCCCCGTTTTTCCAACTCTTTTACTAGGGAAGCCTCATTGAAACGAGCAACCGGTTTAGTGAAATGTTGTTTCGGGTCAAGGGCTGTGAGATCCAGATTTTCGCCTTCTTTAACATCCGGCAATAACAAATCTTCTTCGCCTTTTTTACGCTGAGGATTTTGTACCTTGGTCCAACCGTCAAACTTTAACACTCGACCTTTTGCAGTGAGTTCGAAATTCCCAGCTTTTACCCGAATGGTACTGGCGTCATATTTAGCTGGTGTCATTTGGCAAGCCACAAACTGGCGCCAAATCAATTCGTATAAACGTTGGGCATCCCGTTCAACATCAGATATTGCTTCGGATTTAAGCAATACATTTGATGGACGAATGGCTTCATGAGCCTCTTGAGCTCCCTCTTTACTGCCATATTTAAGCGGGTTTTCAGGCAGATACTTAGCACCAAAATTATCATCAATATATTCACGGCAACCATCAACAGCGTCTTTGCCTAAATGCGTAGAATCGGTACGCATATAGGTGATGTGTCCCGCTTCGTACAAGCGTTGTGCCATCATCATGGTTTTCTTCACACCAAAACCTAATCGAGTGCTGGCTGATTGTTGCAAAGTCGAAGTAATGAAAGGGGCAGATGGACGACTCTGTGTTGGTTTTGATTCGCGACTGGCGACCTGATAAACGGCCTTTTGCAAATGATCTACAGCAGCAGTCGCCTGAGTTTTATTATCCGGTTTAAATGCCTTCCCATTTTCTTTCGCCACTTGCATACGTAAATTGACGTTTTTTGCAGTATTTAAATCCGCATGTATATCCCAAAACTCCTCTGGTACAAACGCTTTAATTTCGCGTTCTCTCTCAACCACCAAACGCGCAGCAACAGATTGCACACGTCCGGCTGACAAACCTCTGGCTACTTTTTTCCACAGCAGTGGCGAAACCATAAAGCCCACCACCCGGTCAAGAAACCGCCTTGCTTGCTGAGCATTGACCCGTTCAATATTTAACTTGCCGGGATGAGAGAAGGCATCCTGAATGGCGTTTTTAGTAATTTCGTTAAACACTACACGTTGAAAATCCTTGCCTGGTTCGTCTATTAATTCGCGCAAGTGCCAGGCTATTGCTTCTCCTTCTCTATCCAAATCCGTTGCGAGATAGACAGTGTCAGCATTTTTAGCTAGCTTTTTTAATTCATTAACAACTTTTTCTTTGCCTTCGAGCACATCATAATGGGCTTGCCAATCGTTTTTCGGATCAACCCCCATACGATCAACTAACTTTTTGTATTCATACTCGCGCAAATAAGTTTCACGTTTTTTATCGGACAGTAATTTTAGCTCTTTAGCTGGTTTTTTAGGCGAAACTTTGCCCAAAGCCTTGTGAGGAAGATCTCTAACGTGGCCGACACTTGATTTAACGATAAAATCTTTGCCGAGATATTTATTAATTGTTTTTGCCTTTGCCGGTGATTCGACAATGACTAGGGATTTTGCCATATATTTAGTCTTAGCCTTTGATTTTAATAGGGTTATTACGTGACATAAGAAAAACATCTTAAATGATCACTACCAATTCCTTTTTAACATATATCTACAAAGTGAATAGAAAACAAGTTCTTCTTCATAGTTACCCGATAATAATTTTGTACATGGATGATTTGTTGTACAGATTTCATACCGTCGGATTGGCAGCGCCATTAAAAGCAGTATAATGATTTTCCTTTGGAGCCTTAGCGACATAATTGTAATAAAGTTTTAGGCATTTATAGCACCGGGTCGTCGCCCCTCTGCATCGTTGAATGAGAATAGTATGAAGCAATTTGAAGTTAACTTTGACGGTCTGGTAGGCCCTACACACAATTACGCGGGTCTGTCATTTGGCAATGTTGCGTCACTCAGCAATGCCAGTGCATCCAGCAGCCCTAAGCAAGCCGCTAAGCAGGGTCTAAAGAAAATGAAGGCACTTACTGACCTAGGCATGATTCAGGGTGTCCTGGCACCACAGGAGCGTCCTGACATCCATTCTTTACGACGTTTGGGCTTTACAGGCACGGATTCAAATGTTTTGGCCACAGCAGCTCAGCAGGCTCCGGCTATTTTTCAGGCCTGTTGTTCAGCCTCCAGTATGTGGACAGCCAATGCAGCCACCGTTTCTCCTGGTGCTGATACCGACGATGGCCGCGTGCATTTTACGCCGGCAAATTTAACTAATAAATATCACCGCTCCCTTGAGCCTAGAGTTACTGGTAACATCTTAAAAGCAACCTTCGCCAACGAAACCTATTTTGCCCATCACACTCACTTACCAGACAATGAACACTTTGGTGATGAAGGAGCGGCCAACCATACCCGCCTGTGTGCCGAATATGGGCAAAGCGGAGTAGAAATTTTTGTTTATGGTCGCCATGCTTTTGATCATAGTAAACCTGCACCGAAAAAATATCCGGCTCGTCAAACGCTGGAAGCCAGTCAGGCGATAGCCCGTTTGCATGGTTTAAGCGATGAGCAAGTTGTGTACATTCAACAAAACCCGGATGTTATCGATCAGGGCGTATTTCACAATGATGTGATCTCGGTGGGTAATAAAAACGTGCTCTTTTATCATCAACAAGCTTTTCACAACACCCCATCAGCTCTAGCCGAAATCAAACGTAAGTTTGGTGAAAGCGAGTTACATTTCATCCGCGTTGACACTGATGAAGTGAGTGTTCAGGATGCCATTAAAACCTATTTATTTAATACTCAGATAATATCTTTACCCAATGGCGAAATGGCCATTATTGCGCCTACCAATTGCCAGGAAAACGATGCAGTATCCAGCTATCTTTCCAAGCTTGTCACCCAAAACACTCCTATTAAACATGTGCATTATTTCGACGTAAAAGAAAGTATGCGCAATGGCGGTGGTCCAGCCTGTTTGCGATTGCGTGTTGCAATGACTCAACAGGAACTAGACGCTGTGAATCAAAATACACTGCTGAATGATGGCCAATTTGAACGCTTGAACAATTGGGTTGATAAACACTACAGAGACACACTACATGTAGATGATTTGCGCGATCCCTTGTTGTTAGTTGAATCACGCACGGCGCTTGATGAATTAACCCAACTCCTTAACCTGGGTTCAGTTTATCCATTTCAGCAAGACTAAAAAATCACTGTAAATTTGTCACAAAAAAGCCGCTGTCGATCATAAATCCACAGCGGCTTTTTACTATTTTATAACTTACTTTTTTTAGAGTGTATTTTCACACGTTAAGTTAGCGCCGTCATCAATAAACGTCCCAGGGTTGACAGGATCTTCAACAGCATTTAAACCCGAACCGAATGGATTGGTATTAGGCGTACTACTTTTTGTGCCTAAATCAGCAGCCGCAGCAGAAAGTGTGAAAAACTGACTAGCTTGTGACTCGCTTCCTGAAACAGGACTACTAACCGTTATCTTAATAGTTGCCCAGGCAGCATATGTTTTAGCATAACGGACGTTAATCAAGGCCTGGCCATTTTCGTCTGTAGTGATATTGCTGTCTATGGATACTATGTTTCCTGGAGTCAATTCGCTGTCACCATTGGTATCTTCTAAAGCATCCTCAATTCCATCATCATCCACATCTTCATTGGAACAACCGACAGTGCGATTCACAACCCAAAACTCGAACTCTTCAAGACTTGGAAAAGCAGACCAATAGCCTTTGAAAAATGCTGGGCGAATAACTTGATAGTTAGGGTCCCCTGCCACTGCGTTTGGATCCAAAAACTCGTTAGATTTAACCGGCGTACCGGTAACGGTTAAGTTAACATTGCTAACAGGGTTAGAGTTAGCATCGGTAACAAACACGGCAAACGTTTTTAAATAACTCGCGACATCTGGTATTTCGATGGCATTACCGGTACCGATAGAAATAAATTGCGCGCGACCACTTACGGTGAGATTAGTACTCTCAGAAATTCCTGAATCTGGCTCCGTTGCCGTTATTTCAATTGCGTTCTCACTGGTAACTGATTTAGAAGTATAAACAGTCGAAGCAATTCCGTTACTATCTGTCACAGCAGTTGCAGGAGAAATCGTTCCGCCACTCACATCGTCATTGGTAAAATTGATGGTTTTTCCTTTTACCAAATTTCCTGCAGGATCTCGTAATACTGCAGTAATGGTACTTTTTTGGCCATCAGGCCCGACATCATTTGGACTGGCAGAAACAATAATATTGTCAACCTCTGTGGCAATGAATTCAACTTGCTCTCGCGCATTCACGATATTGCCATCACCATCAGTTCCTTGAGCTGATACAACCGCAACCCCAGCATTACTTGATTGAATTTGTACAGTCGCTTCGCCACTGGCATTGGTTATCACCACAGAGTTGTCTAAGGTCCCCCTTGTCGTGGTAAAGGTAATATTGCCGCCAGCAAATGGCGTATTATCTTTTTGCCAGGTCA
>JBLHNW010000221.1:0-6623 GCA_047622205.1 Paraglaciecola sp. | reverse complement strand
AAAACGATCCGCTGGTACTTGATAAGTGGTTTGCATTACACGCCAATACCCAACGTCAGGACATTTTGCCTCGACTGGAAATGTTGATGGGCCACAGTCAATACACCATCAACAATCCAAATCGAGTCCGTTCTGTCATTGGTAGTTTTGCCTTCTATAATGTCCAGGGGTTCCATTCCTTAGATGGCAGTGGTTATAAATTTGTAGCTGATTACCTCATACGTCTAAATAAAGTTAATCCACAAGTGGCGGCTAGAATTATTACGCCTTTAACCCAGTGGCAAAAGTTTGATGTAAATAGGCAGGAATTAATGCGACATCAACTATTGCGTATCGCAGATTGTGAAGGTTTAAGCAATGATCTATATGAAAAAATTACTAAAAGTTTAAAATATTCCCACTAGTTATGCATAGTTATTATTTCACTTTATCTTTGTCCTACGATAATTGTATACACTTATATCAGCCGGGCAAAAATTCGGTCGTTATTACTTCTGATTGCGGAAAACGTGTACAGTTACCAGTCAAAAATATTAGGCCCTTTATTGAGCGCAATGGTTTGAATGGTCGTTTTCGCCTAGTGGTTAATAATATTAACAAAGTAAGTAGTTTCGAAAAAGTTAGCTAATGGTGGAGAAAGTTTAAGACACTTTCTCCACTTAAATAACTTATTGAATACGCAAGAGTTACGTCATAATTCGCAGCTGGTACCATTAGTTGTTGCTATCAATTATGAATGAAGTATCACTTTTGTTAAATTCAAGTTCATTAGTCTTTGTTTTTAATAAGCTGTTAAACCGATCTTCCGCACCAGTTTTAGGAATAAACCTGCAGGTATTCACTGCCCAGACAATTGATGATTATTTGTTGTCGTTCTTTTAGGTTAGCCACTAGTACTTCTCCATCAATATACATGATGATGATCCCCTGAAAACACTGAAACACCCAACTCGCAGTCGGTTTTTATAGGGGGCCTTCTTCATGTCTGGAAAGTAACGGTTTTGTACTTTTAACTGTTTCCGTATTTGATGCTCCAATGAAGCGTAAACCATTGATGAGGATGACAATAAACAGCTGTCCAAAGCTAATATTTCTGTTTTCTGAAACGCCAAGTGCCTGATCAATAATTTGGGCTAAGAAGATTTCTTTGCAAAAACCGGCGACGAGACCTGATGCTCTAAAATTTTAGTAAAAGATAAGGACATAATTTTGTCTCTCAAAAGAGAGTAATTGATCAAGATCGTTGATCTACATCAAAATTATTTTTAAAAAAGCATTATATAATTTGTTTATTAAATAATTTTAGTTGCTTATCTAAGTGCTGAACGACAGGTTAAATAAGGGAGAGCAAAGCATGAAATTTGGGGACTCCATATTCAAGAAATCATTAATAACGCTCGCTATAACAAGCTTGTTGGGTGCTTCAGTTTTGCCGGTTCAAGCCGCGAGTTGGAGTGACGGGGATTGGTCAGTAAGTTTTGATTCTACTTTTTCTTTCGGAACTAGTTTCCGTACTGAAGAAAGAGATATGTCCAGAGTCGGAAATAGCAATCAACTGCAGTTTGATTGGTCAGGATACAATGCAGCAACTAATCCATTATACACGTCCAGTGAAGTGTGGGAGTTAGGTGGTGGAGGTTATTCCACTAACGGCGATTTAAGCACACTCAATTATGACAAAAACAAAGCATTTTCAACCTTATTTAAAGGTGTACATGAAATAGATCTTCGTTATAAAGATATGGGTGTATTTATACGCGGTATGTATTTTTATGATTTTGAAATGAATGATGGTGATCGCGCCTGGCAAAACCCCATAACCGGGCAAGTCCAAGACCCCTGTTCAGCGCCAGACGCTAGCGATGAGTTATGTTCAGATGTCCGTCTGCTAGATGCATTTTTCTATTCTGATTTCTATATGGGTGAAGTCCCTGTCAGCTTTCGTATAGGTCAACAAGTTATTAGTTGGGGTGAAAGTACTTTTATTCAGCATGGTATCAATACCATCAATCCAGTTGATGTCACCCGTGCCCAATCACCAGGGGCTGAATTAAAAGAAGTGTTTATCCCAGTTGGAACAATATTCGCCTCTTTTGGATTGACTGAAGAATTAAGCCTTTCTATGTATTATCAATATGAATGGGAACGCAGCAGACTACCCCAAGCAGGAAGCTATTTTTCTACCAACGATTTCGCCGGTGAAGGGGGCCAAGCGCAAAACATACAGCTTGGCTTTAGTGGTAACCCAGATATTGATTTGAATTTCTTGCTGACGAGTTTGAATCAATTGGGAGATGGTCTTCGTGCTGGTGCCGATTCTTCTCTTATTGCTCAGGCCTATCTGGCGTATCCAACAAAAGTCGCGGTAAGGGATTTTAGTGATGCGGCCCATGATGATGCTGATGACCAAGGCCAATACGGTATTAAGGTGTCGTACTACGCTGAAAATCTTAACGAAACAGAATTAAGTTTTTATCTGATAAACTATCATAGCCAACGACCCTTAATTTCAGGTGTAACATCTGATTTTACGCCGGGTGGTATTGGAGCTGATATTCAATATTTGGCTCAAAATGAAGTAACTAAAGACAATGTTACTGATCTACAGGCCTTCACCAAAACACGCTTTGCTTACCCTGAAGATATAAAACTTTATGGTTTTAGTTTTAACACCAATATAGGTGAAACGGCATTTGCTGGCGAAATTGCTTATCGTATGGATGAACCGTTACAGATTGATGATGTTGAACTTTTATATGCGGCTATGCCTCAACAATTGGCCATAGCCGGATTACGGCCTGATTTGGCTGGCATCTCTCAGTATGACAACTTTAATGGTGGCGAAGCAGTAGGTCCCGGTCAAACAGCACAAGGTTATTTGACTTCAGATACGATGCAGATCCAGGCTACTGCCACACATATTTTTGGACCGGTTTTGGGTACAGATAATTTGGTTGTTTTGGGAGAAATTGGCTATGTTAATATTTTAGACTTTCCTGATCCTGCGTTTATTCGATTAAATGGTCCAGGTTCTGTGCGTACTCCTTCAATTGAGCCGACTGCCGATGGTAATCCTCGATTAGGTCTGCACATTGGTCTATCAAATGGCCCAGAACTTAATCCTTTTCCCACTGAAGACGCCTGGGGTTATCGTATTTTGGCTAATGCCACGTTTAACAATGTCTTTTACGGTATCAATATGAACGCACGGGTAACATTTGCCCATGACGTGGATGGAATCACACCTGATCCATTATTTTTGTTTGTCGAAGAAAGAAAAACTGCAAGTGCGTCAATGACATTTGACTATTTAAGTAAATGGTCAGCGACGGTTGGATACAATGCATTCTGGGGTGGCATAGGCACTATTAACGGCCTATCAGATCGTGACTTTGTTTCTTTTAACGTTAAATATTCAATATAGAGAGCCATATGATGATTAAAAAATTCATACTATTCACATCTACAATGGCATTAGTCGTTGGATCTGGTTGTTTGCAGGCAAAAGTGTCTGAAGCAGAAGCAGCAAAATTAGGTACCGAACTGACTCCTTTAGGAGGCGTAAAAGCGGCCAATACTGATGGTAGTATTCCTGCTTGGACAGGTGGTATTACTAGTCCTCCAGCTGGTTACAAAACTGGGGATTTCCACCCTGACCCTTATCCAGAGGATAAAGTGTTATTTGAGATAACAGCTGCAAATTATGAAGAGTATGCTGACTTTTTGAGTGAAGGCCAAAAATCGTTATTTACAACGTACCCGGACACTTATAAATTACCCATTTATACTACTCGTAGGTCTGCATCATCGCCGCAATTTGTTTATGATGCGACGATGAAAAATGCCTTGTCAGGAGAATTGGTGCAGGGTGGCAATGGTATTAAGAATGCCACTATCGGTATACCATTCCCAATACCTCAAAATGGTGTCGAAGCCATCTGGAATCATATTTTACGTTATCGTGGTGCCTCTATTAAGCGCTTTGCTGGTCAAGTCGCTCCCACCGCTTCTGGCGATTTTAATGTGATTGGTTTCGAAGACGTGCTAATGATCAAATATTCAGAAAAAGATGCCACGCCAGAAAAATTGCTTGAAGAAAATATTTTGATGAAATTCATGCAAAAAATCACTACTCCTGCGCGCCTTGCAGGAACAGCTTTGTTAGTGCATGAAACAATGGACCAGGTGCGTGAACCACGACAGGCATGGACTTACAATACCGGTCAACGTCGCGTGCGCCGAGCACCAAACATTGCCTATGATGCTCCAGGTACAGCGGCCGATGGATTAAGAACGACTGATGATTTCGATATGTTTAATGGGGCGCCTGATCGATATAACTGGGAGTTAAAAGGTAAAAAAGAGATGTACGTGGCATACAATAACTATAAGTTGCACAGTGATCAGCTCAAGTATGCCGATATATTAAAACCAGGTCACATTGCACCAGATTTGACTCGATTTGAAAAACATAGAGTGTGGGTTGTTGAAGCGACACTAAAAGAAGAATTTCGTCATGTTTATCAAAAACGGGTATTTTATATAGACGAGGATAGTTGGCAAATACAATTAGCCGACATGTACGACAATAGGAATGAACTTTATCGTGTAGCCGTCGCCCATGGCATAAATTACTACGAAGTTCCTACTCAATGGTCTACGTTAGAAGTCATTCATGATTTAAATTCTCGCCGCTATTTGGCCTTGGGACTGGATAATGAAAATAAGATGTACGACTTTAGTGCGGAACTGAAGGATCGTGATTTTACGCCTCAAGCTTTACGGCGGCAAGGAAAGCGATAAATCAAATCAAATCGGTTGGCGTTGCCAACCGTTTTTGCATTGGGAGTTAGTAATAATATGAGATTAAATATAATAGGTCTTTTGTTGGCCTGTGCTTTTTCTGCATTTTCAAGGCCACAAGTAGAGCCAATTTCTTATCAAGCGCCTTTGGTTGCTGAATCTTTACTTCTCGACGTTACCGTAAGTGAAGATAGATTAATCGCGGTAGGAGAAAGGGGTCATATATTAATCTCTGATGATGGTGATAATTGGAAGCAGGTATCAGTTCCCAGTCTTGCGACATTAACCTCGGTTTATTTTGTTGGTGCATATGGTTGGGCCGTTGGACATGACGCGACAATTCTTGGTAGCAAAGACAAAGGTGCCAGTTGGAGTGTGTTGCATTTTGCCCCCGAATTAGAACGACCATTATTAGATGTATTGTTTCTAGATGAAAATCACGGTATTGCGATTGGTGCTTATGGCTTATTCTTCCGTACTACTGATAGTGGGAAAACATGGCAGCGTGAGTTACATCCTGAATTTTTACATCCCGATGATCAGGAATATTTAGAAGAAATAAAACTCGAAGACGAAACGTTTTATTTGGAAGAAATGGCTTCCATACTGCCACACCTAAACAGTATATCTAAAAGTGGAGAACGCCTGTTGTTAGCGGGGGAGGCTGGACTTTTAGCGTTCAGCGATGACCTTGGAAAAATCTGGCATAAGATGGAGATTAATTATTTGGGTTCATTTTTTGATATAGCAGAAACACAGTCTGGGCGAATATTTGCTGCAGGTTTACGTGGCAATTTGTATGAATTAGATAAAATGAGCCAGCAATGGCAGCAAATTGAATCCGGAAGTACTTCATCTTTAAACGCCGTAGTATCTATGGATGGCGAACATTCCATAATTTTAGGGAATAACGGGGCAATGGTTAGTATCTCAAAAGATCTAGCTACTTATAAACAATCGAAGGACGGCAAGGCGATAATCAACGGAGTGGTTTATGAAGGACAGCTAATTGCTGTCAGCGGTATTGGAATCAAACATATCAATAAGGAGCAGTAACTCGTTATGACAAAACTAATTAATTTTATTGAGTTACTCATATTTCGCCGAAGGATGTTGGTGATTCTGTTTTTCTTGCTTACAACTGTATTTTTGGCCTACCAGTCATCGTTGCTTAAGCTCGATGCAGGCTTCACCAAAAATATCCCCCTGAAACACGAATACATGCTCAATTATATGAAACATGTTAAGGATTTCGGTGGAGCAAACCGAGTGCTTGTTTCTGTTTGTGACAGGGACAGTGATATTTTTAATCAAACATTTTTTGACACCTTAAAAGACGTCCATGATCAATTGTTTTTTATTAACGGGGTAGATCGATCTTTAGTAAATTCTCTATTTTCATCGTCAACACGATTTACTGAGATAGTTGAAGGGGGATTTGCCGGTGGACCAGTGATTCCGGCTGATTTCAACTCTTCTAATCCCGCAGCGTTGCAAAAAGTCTCTGGAAATATTGAGAAAGCCGGTATTGTCGGACGTTTGGTTTCTGACGATTTTAAATGTGCGATGGTTAGTGCGCAACTGCTCGACTTGGACCCTGCTACCGGCGAAAAGCTGAGTACCTTGGAATTTGCGGAGCAATTAGAGTTACAACTGCGCGATAAATTTGAAAATGATCAAACAAGCATTCACATTATCGGTTTTGCCAAGATGATTGGTGATGTTGCCAATGGCGCTAAAGATGTGTTGTTATTTTTTGCTATTGCAATTGTCATTACGGCAATACTAGTTTTCTTCTTCTGTAAATCTGCGATGTTAAC
>JBLHNW010000220.1:0-6630 GCA_047622205.1 Paraglaciecola sp. | reverse complement strand
TAGCGCCTTGGGTTGCCATTCATCATCGCTTACCCAGATTTCCGGGCAGGTGTCAAACGGAGACAGCTCGCCCATTGCTCCACTGGCATATTCATTTTTGATAAAGCAAGGAATACCATGCTCATCCAGCAACTGCTTTACCTGATTAATCATAAAGCGGTCTTCTTGAGTAAATACTTTTTTCAATAGTGCTAATCCATATCGATAGAAACGTCTGACAAGGAGCCTAAACTATTTCCCTCGTCCGAAGCTAGTTTAATCATTAAACGTAAATCATTAGGTGAATCTGCATGATGAATTGCATGCTCAAGGGTGATTTTTTCTGCCTTATATAAGTCATAAAGGGCCATATCAAAACTTTGCATGCCCATTTCTTTGCCTTTTCTCATCGCCTCCTTGAGGCTACCGATCTCATTTCGCTGGATAAGGTCTGTTACCAAAGGTGAGTTAAGCAGTATCTCTATCGCTGCTACACGCCCTGTCCCATCTGGCGTAGGAACCAGTTGCTGGGCCACAATGGCGCGCATATTTAAGCTTAAATCAAAACGTAACTTTGCATGTTGATCAGTTGGTGCCAGATGCATGATCCTTTCGATCGCCTGATTGGCATTATTAGCGTGTAAGGTGGCTACACACAAATGTCCGGTATCTGCAAACGACATGGCATATTCCATTGTTTCCATGGATCGAATTTCACCAATTAAAATGACATCAGGAGCTTGTCGCAAAGAGCTTTTCAGTGCGTCATCGAAAGACTTTGTATCGATACCTACTTCCCGTTGTGTGACCACGCAATTACGGTGTTCATGAACAAATTCAATGGGATCTTCAATGGTTAAAATGTGCCCCCTTGAGTGTTCATTACGGTGACCTATAAGCGCAGCCAGTGAGGTTGACTTACCGGTTCCGGTGGCACCCACAAAAAGCACTAAACCACGTTTCGCCATGATAATGTCTTTCAGCACTGCCGGTAGGCCCAAATCATCTACTTCAGGAATTTGCGTCACAATCCGTCTTATTACCATACCTGCCTGATCTCGCTGCCAAAACGCACTGCAGCGAAAACGTCCGATCCCTTCTCTGGCAATCGCAAAATTACATTCTTTGCTTTCGTCAAACTCCCTGATTTGTTTTTCTGACATCGCACTGTGAACCAAGGCTAAGGCCGAGTCATCAGTAAGCAGGTCGCTGCCAATTGGCGTCATTTGTCCATTCACTTTCGCGCTGACCGGAAAGCCTACCGTGACAAATAAATCAGAGGCATCGACATCTTCCATCGCATGCAAATAAGGCGTTAATTCCATCGAATATTCCTCAATTAATTAAGACTAAAAACCAATTTTAGGTTTTTTATCAATAGATTTTGAAGCTGCATCCTGAGCGCTTACCAAACCCTGCCCCACCAGCCGTTGTAAACATTGATCCATAGTTTGCATACCGTGGGACTGACCTGTTTGAATTACCGAATACATCTGCGGAACTTTATCTTCGCGGATTAGATTTCTGATCGCCGGGATACCCAACATGATTTCATGGGCGGCCACACGACCTCCACCGGTCTTTTTCATTAACGTTTGTGAAACAACTGCTCTTAGGGATTCGGATAACATGGAACGGATCATTGATTTTTCAGCTGCGGGAAATACATCTATTATTCTATCGATAGTTTTGGGCGCAGAATTGGTATGCAAGGTACCAAACACCAAATGTCCAGTTTCAGCTGCTGAAATCGCCAGTCTGATGGTTTCTAAGTCACGTAATTCACCAACCAAAATAACATCCGGATCTTCCCTTAACGCCGAGCGTAAAGCGTTGTTGAAACTATGGGTGTCTCTATGGACTTCCCGTTGATTAATCACACATAGCTTGTTTTCATGGACAAATTCGATGGGATCTTCAATGGTTAAAATATGTTCACGTTTGTTGGCGTTAATGTGATCAACCATAGCCGCCAAGGTCGTACTCTTGCCAGAGCCTGTCGCTCCGGTCACTAGCACGATGCCTGTGGGTTGATTGATAATATCTTTAAATATTTGTGGCGCACCTAATTCGTCCAGACTCAATATTTTACTCGGGATCGTTCTCAATACCGCAGCAGCGCCGCGATTTTGCACAAAAGCGTTAACTCTGAAACGAGACAAGTCCTTTACTTCAAAGGAGAAATCAGTTTCCAGATTTTCTTCATATTCTTTGCGCTGCCCGTCATTCATTATTTCATAAATCAACGAATGCACTTGTTTGTGATCGAGTTCAGGAATATTCAACCGGCGCATTTCACCGTCAACTCTAATAATAGGCGGCAGCCCAGCCGAAAGATGTAAATCAGAAGCTTTATTCTTAACACTAAAGGCCAAAAGTTCGGTAATATCCAAGCAATATTCTCCGTAAATAATGTTGCGACATGGAAACAATAGCAGAACGACTCAAAAGCGCATATGAAACAGTTAAGCAATCTGCCTTAGCGGCTAATCGTCCTCCAAATAGCGTGCAATTACTAGCAGTTAGTAAAACCAAACCGGTATCTGATATTGTTCAAGCGTATGAAGCTGGACAACTTTTATTTGGTGAAAACTATGTACAGGAAGGAATTGAAAAGGTTAAGGCTTTAGTAAACTTGACAGAAATCGAATGGCATTTTATCGGCCCATTGCAGTCAAATAAGACCCGCCTGGTAGCTGAAAATTTTGATTGGGTGCAGTCTGTCGATAGGCTCAAGATAGCTCAGCGGCTAAACGATCAGCGCAGTGCCCATAAAAAACTTAATGTCTGCATACAGGTGAATATTAACGATGAAGTGAGCAAGGCAGGCGTCAAGCCTGAAGAGCTTGAGGATTTCGCCCGTCAGATTCGCTTATTGCCTAACCTTACTTTGCGAGGTTTAATGGCTATTCCCGCGGCCGCTCAAACGGATTTGCAGCAACACAGCAGCTTTCAAAATTTGCGTCAATTGTTTGATATAATTAAGAAAGGCGACAGCAATATAGATACCTTATCAATGGGTATGTCAGGTGACTTGCAATGCGCCATTGCTAACGGTGCTACTATGGTAAGACTAGGCACTGCAATTTTTGGTGCCAGAAAATAAATTAATATCCAGACAATAATTAGGATTAAAATGGAACACAGAAACATCGCCTTTATCGGTGCCGGAAATATGAGCAGAAGTATCATTGCTGGCCTGACTAAAAATAATTATCCTGCAAGTTGCATTTTTGCTAGCAACCCTTCATTGCCAAAATTAAATGCTCTTCAGTCTGACTATGGCATCCACATTACCCAAGATAATCAACAAGCGGTGCAACAAGCCGAAGTCATTGTTTTGGCGGTAAAACCCCAACTGATGGAACAAGTATGTGTCGATTTGGCAACAGACATTAGCCTAGAAGGTAAGTTGTTTATTTCCATAGCGGCTGGCATTAACACCGAGCGATTACAACAGATGCTAGGAGGTGACTACTCACTCATTCGTACCATGCCCAATACACCAAGCTCTCTGGGTTTTGGCATGACAGGACTGTTTGCCGGCGAAACCATTTGCCAGGCAGACAAAAGTTTTGCCGGCGATTTAATGCAAAAAGTGGGAGAGATTACCTGGGTAGATAGCGAAAACATGTTGGATGGCGTAATTGCTGCCGCGGGTAGTAGTCCCGCATATTTTTTTGCATTTCTAGAAGCCATGCAAGCTGAGGCAGAACGTCAGGGCTTTGATCACCAAACGGCTAGATTGTTAGTTCAACAAGCAATGCGCGGTGCTGCTGAAATGGTTTGTCACAATCCAGACCTTGAATTAAGTGAGTTGCGCGCCCAAGTTACATCCAAAGGAGGGACAACCGCCAAAGCCGTTGAACATTTGCAGCAAAATGGTTTGGATCATTTAGTCGCTCATGCAATGCAGGCTGCGGTCACGCGTGCACAAGAAATGTCAAAATCGTTTTAGGCGATTAATTTTTTAATAATAAAATTTAGGAAGTACTAAGTTTATGAGTTCTATGCAATTTTTAGTCGGCACAATATTTGATTTATACCTCATGGTGGTGCTTTTGCGTTTATGGTTGCAGTTGGCACAAGCCGATTTTTATAACCCGTTTAGTCAATTCATTGTCAAAGCTACCCATCCTATTGTCGGGCCGTTGCGCAGAATATTGCCCTCCGTAGGAAGATTTGATAGCGCAACTCTGGTGTTGGCTTTGCTGGTTGCCGGCCTAAAAATTGTTGCTATGAATGCTGTTGCTGGTTATATGGCCTTTAATCCTTTAACAATCGCACTTGGCGCGTTGGTGATTGTAGTAAAAGAAGCTTTAACAATGGTCATGTGGGTGCTCATTCTGCGCGCAATCATGAGTTGGGTTAGTCAGGGGGCCAATCCGATGCAACTAGTACTGACACAATTAACTGAACCAATGTTGGCGCCCATTCGTAAAAGAATGCCGGATATGGGTGGATTGGATCTATCCGTCATGGTGGTGATTTTACTGCTAATATTTTTACAAAAACTCTTAGGTGATCTGTTTGGTTTTTAATACCCTGAAAAAAATCTTAAAGCCGAAATCTATAGGCTATTTTTGGGCGGCAATATGTATATTGGCGCTGACGCCCCTAGTTCAAGCGGAACAAAAAAAAGACCTAGGTAAATGGGAAGTCCATTATATGGCCTTAACGAGTACTTTTTTGACGCCACAAGTGGCAAAAACGTATGGCATTGTGCGCAGCAGCTATAATGGTTTGATTAATATATCTGTATTGGACCGAGAAAGTAAACTAGCTCAATCGGTGGTATTAACCGGTCAAGCTAAAAATCTGTTAGGTGTGATAAAAAAGCTTTCATTTCAAAAAGTTACAGAAGGCGATTCGATATATTATCTGGCGGTTTTACCCTTTAGCGATTTAGAGCAATATCGATTCGATGTCGAAATTAGCGACGGTACCGAACAGAAAGTACTGAAGTTTCAGCATAAATTCTATAGCGATTAGCTTTCCAACTGGTTTGTCTAACACTTTAGTAGGATTGATGTTGTGACAAAAGTCATTTAATGTTGTGAGATGTAAGATACATACATCAATATTTTATGCCGAATATACCCGACAGTCCTGGAAAACGACGAAGCCTAAAGATTTTAGCGAATGCTGCAATAGGTGCAGCACTCGTTGCGAAAGCTCCTTACGTATTTGCCAAACAACGCACTAAACTTCGAATATTAGGCACACATGTTACCCTGCAAGAAGAACTTCGCCAAAAAGCAATGGATGATTTGGGTATCGATTTAGTCTTTGAACCAAAAGGCAGCGCTGCAGTTTTACAAAAGGCCTCTGTCAGCCCGGGTTCTTTCGATTTATATGAGCAGTGGTCAAACAGTATTAGGCCACTATGGCGTAGTGGTTCATTGCAGGCGATAGACAAAAATCGCCTTCAATATTGGGATGAAATTAACTTACTGACCAAGACAGGAAAAATAAGCCCCGAAGCAGAATATGGTGCTGGTGATGCCCCCTATAAAATTTTGCATGTACAGGCAAATGGAGGTTTGGGGGAGCAGCATACTGAAAAGCTCAGCTTTTTGCCCTATGTACACAATGTTGATTCGTTTGGCTATAACACCGATGTTATCCCAAAAGGTATAGCTTACGAGACCGAAAGTTGGGGATGGTTGCTCGATCCCAAACATAGTGGCAAAGTGGCTATCATTAATGCACCCACCATTGGATTATTTGATTTGGCTTTGGCTGCACAAGCTCAGGGCTTGGTGACTTTTGCCAATATTGGCTCGATCACTAAAGTTGAATTAGATGCCTTGTTTAAGATACTGATCGAACTTAAGCAACAAAACCATTTCAGTGGTTTTTGGAATTCAGTACCCGAATCTGTAGATTTCATGCGAACTAAAAGGGTGGTTATTGAGAGCATGTTTTCCCCTGCCGTATCAGCACTAAACGGTCAAGGCATACCTGTCACCTTTGCCGCTCCCAAAGAGGGTTATCGTGGCTGGCATGGCGTTATGTGTTTGTCTTCCGCGACCACGGGAAGAGTCAAGGATGTTGCCTACGAATACATGAATTGGTGGTTATCAGGCTGGCCCGGAGCCTTTATTGCACGTCAGGGCTACTACATTTCCAACCCTCAACGCTCGGCCAAATTCCTTAGCCAGACAGAGTGGGACTATTGGTACGAAGGGAAAGTAGCTACACAAGACCTTGTGGGGACGGACGGAAAAAAAATCGTAAATAAAGGCAATATGCGGACCGGCGGAAGTTATACGAAAAGATTTAGCAATGTCGCTGTGTGGAATACGGCAATGCCCACATCCGACTATAGCTTACAGAAATGGTATGAGTTTATTAGCTCTTAGTGGCTTGACATACATTGACGAGGAAGAGTCCAGGTGTTTAATAAGATCAAATCACAGATACTGTTAATCACGGCTTCCTTTGTATTGCTTCTTGGATCGCAAGTATTCTTGTCGCGCAGTACTCAAACCGCATTCGAGAACGGCCTGGACTTAACCAATCAGGCAGTTCTTAAGGTGAGTCTGGTTGTTGGACTCGAAAGAGATGTCATCGACTTACAACGAAATGTATTGATTTATAAAGAGTCTGCCAGCGAGTCAGCTATCGCCCGATTCAACAATATTATGC
>JBLHNW010000219.1:0-6639 GCA_047622205.1 Paraglaciecola sp. | reverse complement strand
TGTTTCTGCAAGAACATTATCCTAATTGGCAAGTCCCGGTCAAAAAATGGAATGGGGCGGTGGATAACCCTACTATAATTGACAGCGATGTGGCGATGCAGAATATTCTGGCAGTAGGATCATGACCTTCCACTTTTTAACGAGACTAAAATGAAAGTCTTAATCTTAATTGGACGGCAATGCAAACCCTATGATGTATTCGCTGAATCCGATTGTTGGGGAACACATTTTTGACACCGATTACTACTCGTTCCGCATTGTTTTTAGTACAAAGCCCATTGCACATTCAAAATGCGCGGGAAGCAATTCTAAGGTTCGGAATTACCAAATCTACTTTTTTTATCGTGACTAAAACCGATAGACAGAAGTGGGCACAAATGATGATTGCTGCATTGCCAATAGATACCCATTGTTTGTTTTGTGAACGAGACGATCAAGACATCGTCGCGGCGACAAAAGAATATACAAAACATCTACCGTGGTTGAAAAATCAGTCATTTGACTATGTTTTCTTTGCCGATACCCGTCTCTATATTTTTGTCGATATCGTCAACGCTTTACAACACCCAAATACATTTCTGACGGATGATGGAGCTGGGATCATACAAACTGTACATACCCTCAAAACGAAAAAAAAATACTTTGATATACCGATAAGTACCCTGCCAGAGCGACGAAAATTAATTGAACAGACTAAGAAAAAGTATGGCTTGTGGCAGTTAGAACATGTGACATATGATTTATTTACTGCGTTTGATTTTGACTCCTGCGACGAATTTAACGTGGTGCCCAATCCGATGTCGGGACTTTGTTACAATCACGCGAGAGTCGAAAATAACGAAGTATTAATTATCGGTCAGCCTTTTGTCAAAAATGGTCACATGAAGTCAGAAGTCTACATGGATTGCATCCGACAAATTCAACAGAAGTATTCAGGTAAAAAAATCAATTACTTACCTCACCCTCGAGAAACCGATATTGATAATCAAATGCTTCAGAGAGCAACAGGACTAGACGTTATTGATACCAACTTACCTGTTGAGGAGTACCTGAAACAGCTGCCAAATGCGCCTAGTATAGTAAGCGGGTTTTACTCTGCAGCGCTATGGTATATAGCGAAGTTCCAAGCTGATATTCGTGTGGAAGCCTTTAAACTATCGCCAGATTTTTTTTGCTTCCCTGATAATCAAATGATGTGGGGTAGTAGTGAATTAACTAAATTAGAGGTCACTGAACTAGTTTATGACTACTATAAATTGCGGATAAATGTGGTCGATCTAATTAAGCCTAATCAGGTTTAAAAGAACTGTTTATAGTGGCTTAGGGTGAGTTGTTTTTGTTTATCCAGAGAGCCGGTCTGAGCATAGAACAACGGTTTCTTTAAGCTATCAAGTGCCATTTCAATCAAATTTTTGGAAAAGTCGTCCTCTACCAAGACTGTGCGATTTGCCAGACCCAAATGTCCGAACATATAGCCAACTCGATCTAAAGCCTGTAAACCGATAGTGGGTCTAGCCATCGCCAATCCGCATACATTGGCGTGAAAGCGCATACCAATTATTAGATCCGCATGGCGATAAAGATTAAAGATAAAATTCGCCCCCGCTAACTCCTGAATACAGGGCGCCACCGTAACCCTACTGCGCACTTCAAAATCATTCATTTTGCTAAGTAAACTGGTGATGGCGGCTAGATCAGAATAAATATGCGGTATGAGCACAAGGTGTTTGTTAGTGTTGGCAATAATCTCATTTAAACTCTTAGCCAAATTTTGATAATAGTTTTCTGGATCAATAGCTTGGCCACTGCGGCGCTGCATCCTGATTTGATCCTGACTAATATTGACCGCGATATAGTTATTCAGTGGTAAGTTGTCAGATGACAGCGGTTGGAAAAAGAACCCGTGGTCAAGTATCTCAGTGACAGCAGCAGCATATTGCGGGCCAATATCCTCACGTAGCGCCATGATAGAGCCATCGTTACGAACGTTAATTCTAATCATTTTATTGTCTAAACAAGCGTCCAAGAAACTCCTGAACTTCTGCTTGTTTTCGGCAGGTACAGGGTGATGAGGTGCGCAACCTACACTTGTTAGCCAGGTTGGAACTTTCAGGCTGGAAAGTAGAGTAGGGCACATATCTATTGTTGTCCCTGACTGACTATCCTTAATGCAGTAGTCTAAAAATCCTCCCCCACCGATGACCACTCTGTCGAAGGTATTCGCATAATCAATGAAATTTTGATCAAAGTTTAGTCGGTCTTGACCTTGATAGTTCTTATAAAATTTGCGCATTTCCATCTGTGAAATAGTGACGTTCTTCACACAATCGGCAAGTAAATTTTGGAAACCAATATGACTGGCGTTATCCCCAATGTTTCCAACAAAAGAAGCGATATGTAGAATTTTCATAGATGACTTTTGTTTTTTATTAGATGTTCGGCGTAATCCCAATCTTCAGGTTCATCTAGGTCTAAACTTGCCGATTTTGACATTTCAAATGGCATTGCAGTGGCGTAATTATAGCTAAGGGTTTCACGCAGTAGGCTGATTTTTGCAAAATATAAAGCCCCGTTGTGCTCATATGAAACAGGCATGTCTTGTCGTCTCAATTGCTGCTTTATTGGTTGAAAGGATGTCAAATGACCGTTATCCAGATAGTACATATAACTTGGGTGCTTTTTTAGTCGGTTGACCGATATCATCATTTCTGCAGATTGGTCGATACACTGCTCAATAATTTGATCGATATGCGCCGCGTCACGAAATGGTGATGTGGGCTGTAATAACAATAAATGGGAATATGGCGGCTCATCGCATTGTTCTACGTGATTCAAAGCGTGCACAATTACATCCATACTTGATGTGGTATCGAGTGCAAGTTCAGCAGGTCTAACAAACGGCGTTTCGCAATTAAACGATTGGGCAACACGAATAATCTCCGCATCATCACTTGATAGAATTAGCCGGTCAATGTACTTACTCTGATTGGCCGCGTCGATAGTCCATTGGATAAGCGGCTTTCCACCCAAAAATTTTATGTTTTTACGGGGAATACCTTTCGACCCTCCACGAGCTGGGATCAAGGCTAAAATCCGTTGTTGTTTATACATTGGAAATATCCAAATCTTGAAATGTTTTTTGGTTAGACATCAGCCAAATGTCACTATTCAACACCGACATAAACTTCTCAGCACTTCTGCCGTCACCATAATGGGAGGTTTCTTCAAATTTTTGTGTGTTCATTATTGTCTTGTGCGCGAGTAAAATAGTTTCACTATCGAAAGGCATGTTGAATATTGAACTATGGTTAAAACGATTATTTTGACGGGTCCCGATATTTATAGTGGGAACACCGCATATAGGAGCTTCGTGAATACCTGCACTGGAATTTCCGATCAAATATTGTGCATTTTTAAGTAAGGTTAAGAAATATTCAAAGCGCAAGGACGGAAAAATCTTAAACTTTGGGTTGCCATATAATGTTTCGATTGCATCAAAAATATATTGCGAACCACTGTCGTTATTCGGAAAAACAACAACATAATTGTCACCCGTCGCGAGCATAGATTTCACCCATACTTTTGCATGTTGAGCCTGACTTTTAAGCTCGGTGGTGACTGGGTGCAGCATGGCGATGGCATAGGTGGGATAAATTATTTGATAACGCTTTCGCACTTCTTCTAACGACGGTAAATCGTCACTTAGCAGAATGTCTGCATCTGGAGAACCAATTTTTATTACTGTTTCAGGTTTTTCGCCCAATTGTTCGAGCCGTGATTTGGCCACATCAGTAGCGACGAAATGCAGATGCGATAATTTGCTAATTGCATGGCGCATTAGTTCATCAACGGTGCCAGATATTTCACCTCCTTCAACATGGGCCACCCGAATATTGCGTAAAGCACCCACAGTTGCCCCTGCAAGTGCTTCGACGCGGTCACCGTGCACCACAATCAAATCAAATTTGTTTTCGTTTAAATAGCGACTGAGTCCTATGATCGTGTTTGCAAGAATAACCTCCATGTCTTCACCTTCGGTCTGATTTATGAAAGTGAATAAGTTATTAAAACCCGAGCGCTGGATCTCCAATATCGTATTGCCATATCGGGCCATGGTATGCATACCCGTACCAAATATTTGGTAATCAAAATTTGTCGATTCATCAACCGCTCTAATCAAGGGTTTGAGCTTGCCAAAATCGGCTCGCGTGCCGGTGATAAATAATAAACGCTTCTTCGTCATGAGATTATATCGGTCCAATCAAGATGAACGTCAACGCCAATGTCCCGTGTTGCTTTCTTACCCAGGACTTCCTCGAATTGTTCAGCAGCGATTTTTCCAACGCCCGGTCTCTTGACCCAGATATTAGACTGATCAAATATTTGCCCTTTTCTTAGCGGCTTGATGGTGACCACGGTTGAAAAGGCAAAGTCCCGTGTTACCTGCTCTTCTTTAAGCTCACTATTTTTATCGCCGCCTCGTTGGGCGCAAATAATACGACTGCCATTAATGAGATCCGACAAAGCTTTTGGATCCATAGAACAACAAATGTCTGGTCCTTGTCGTGTCATTGTATCGGTAAAGTGCCGCTCCAAAATCGATGCCCCAAGAGCCACTGCCCCAAAACAGGCATGGTTGCTGATAGTGTGATCAGATAAACCTATGACTGCGTCTGGAAATTGCTCACCAAGATCTGACATTGCGCCTAATCTCACCAGATGATCGGGAGTCGGGTACAAATTCGTTGTATGTAGTAAGGCGAAAGGAACCTTGTGCTTGCGCAGTATTACCACCGCTTTTTCAACGGATCCCAGGGTATTCATGCCGGTACTGAGAATAATCGGTTTACCGAAGCTTGCGATATGTTCCAAAAGCGGATAATTGTTACATTCACCAGAGCCAATTTTAAACGCAGGAATATCAAATTCGGCAAGTCGGTTGGCGGCTGCTCTCGAAAAAGGCGTACTGATAAATATTGCGCCTTTTTCCTGGGTATATCTCATTAGCTCAAACTCATCTTGTTCGTTGAGAGCACAGTCGGACATTATTTCATAAATTGATTTTTTTGCGTTACCAGGGATAGTTTGTTGCGCAAGGGCCGACATCTCATCCTCGACAATGTGTGTCTGATGTTTGATAACCTCAGCCCCCGCGTTCACAGCGGCCTCAACCATCATTTTAGCGGCGGCTAAACTTCCGCCATGATTAATGCCTATTTCCACGATCACCAGAGGAGAGTGGTTATATCCCACAGGGCGACTGCCAATAAAGAATTCATTTGCATCTTTGTTCATATTCACGCTTTTTGGTTAGGTTCACTTATTTCTTGGTAGACTAAAAATCTATGATACTGCTGCTCAAGCGTCATTAGACCTTTTTTATCTGTTAAGAATGCGTCTACTTGATGGTAGAAACCAGGTTTAAATTTTTCATCATATTGGTCGTCTAGATCAACAAATTCGGATTTCACCTGATTTCGTTTAATGATTTGCAACTTTTCTAAGGGTGATAACACATAACGATAGTTTTTACTGCAACATTCAATACACCATCTGCCGGGGCCATCCCAATTGGCCTGGTAACTAAATGAAGCCCCCGAATCGGTTATTCCCGCTCCTGCATAACTCTTTGGTACAAAAGGGAGTGATGTGGTTTGACTTCCAGATACACTATAGCTACTGAGATTTTTGGGTTCTCCTGCTAGATGAAATGCCAAATCAATTACATGGCTAGAATTTGCTATGAGCCAATTGTCGACTAACGCCTTTGATTTATGCTGCCACTGAATTTTATCAACCCATTCCGTAAATTCGAAATTAATTGAGCTTAACCCACCATCAATTTGGGCCATTTTTTGTAGCTTTACAACCGATGAGAAGAAACGACGATTATAGGCTACAAATACATTGGCTTGATAATTCTGGGCAGCGGTGCACAAACGGCCTATGTTTTCCCTATCCAGAGCGACAGGTTTCTCAACAAGAACATTGGCAATACCACTTTCGATTGCGATGTGGCAATTTTCCGCCAAAATTTCTATGGGTAATGCAATTATACAATGTTGGTATTTTTGCTGCTTGTGTTGATCGTGCTGTAGGTGATTTGCTAAGCCACCTGAGTAGGTCGATACCATAAACTCATCCTGCATTTTTTTCGCTGTCTGCAGTGATTGGCAAACAATCGAAAACTCCAGCCCCATGGCCTTTAGTATCAATGCGTATTCACGCCCTATGGCGCCAGCGCCAGCTATTAGGATCATATCGTGTGTCTCAGGTAATTGGACATTGTTGAAGTGTTGGATCTAATGATTTGAAATGCTCGAGTAAGGGCCGCAAAAAACTTCGATGTATATTTGCTGAATCAGCTAATAAGGTTAAACCACATTGCCCCGTATCAATCAAGGTATCTGCTATTTTATGGGTCAATACACTTTGAAAAACAATACTAAGAACTTGCTCATCGGCGTTTCCATCACGGCTGCGGATCGTCCTGATATTTCTACCGGGTTCATCAATCTCAAATTCATAAGCTGGGCTTGATATATTCACCGTATAGTGACGTAGCGGACTACTGTCCCCACAGAACATGTTTAATTTAGTGTTCTCTGTTGAAGCATGTAGGGTACCAAATATTTCTTG
>JBLHNW010000218.1:0-6643 GCA_047622205.1 Paraglaciecola sp. | reverse complement strand
AATATCTCAGATAAACAACTTCAATAAAAGCATACTAAAAAATAAGACTAGGTGTTTGTTTTCCATTATTCTTAAGCCAAATATAAAGTATTAATGAGAAAATCCTTATGAGTAAGCCTATCGACGCAAATTTGTTTGCAACTATCCAGCAGTACGATCCGGAGCAACGTTTAGCCTATCTACTCAAAGAAGTAGTCACGAATAACGAAATTTGGATTTTAACTGATCAAGATGGTTGTGTGATGCTGAATACTGATGACGAAGACTGCGCTCCGGTTTGGCCTAATGAAGAATTTGCTCAGGCTTGGGCAACCGGCGAGTGGTCGGACTGTAAAGCTGAAGCGATCGGTTTAAACAAATGGCATAGTCGCTGGACATCCGGTTTGGAACAGGATGATGTCTCCATTGCGGTTTTTCCCAATGTGAATGAAGAAGGCTTGGTTATTTCGTCACAGGAATTAGATTTTGAGTTAAAACAACAAGCCCGTAAGAAAAATTAAGTGTTTTGTTGTTTATTTGATCTCTTTGGAAAAGGTTTCGAACTGGTTTGGCAGGAAGTCTACTAACTTACCCGAGAGATTCACGTAGGTTTGCAAAGATTCAGGCAGAGATAAGAATATCTTAGGTAATGAACCTTCAAGTTTTGTCTGATGTTCACTGCCACCTTTATCCTGAGCTTGTTGAAGTGCTAAAGGTATATCCGCAAAAGTGCTAAACAACCCTAAGCAATGTCTTAAATCTCTCTGCAAAACGAAAATTTGTTCGGCAGATTGTGCACCCATTTTTTGCCATGCTTGCTGCCACACGTTTTCAAGTTGACTATGCCCTGCCAGTAGCCCCGCAAACCATCGACTCACATGATTTTCAGGACTAATCTCATGTGGATATTGAAAATCGGCAGGTAATGATATTTTGCCATCACTCATGTTTTTTAACTGACGCTGTAATAGACCCATCAACACGTCAGTTAACTTATCAGCTTGTTGTTCACAACTCAGTTGCCCACGCTGTTTAAAAACCCAAATCAGCCATTTCTCGGGCATCGGTATTTCCGGCGCGGCGGCCACAGCGAATATCAGACCAAGAATATATTCATAACTAAACAGGCTGTCTGACAATTCTTTGTCCGCGTAAAACTCGAACAATAGTTTATGATTGCTTGATTCAAAATTCTGCAAAAACTTTCTCTGGCAAGGAAATATGCGAATTCTCCACAATACCGCAACTCAGTTTAGTTGAGTGAGGGTTATGAAGATTGCTAAATAAAAATCAAATGATACACAAGCTAGATCATATATTCTATCGAACCTTCCATTTGTCCCTTTGCAGCTACTTCGCTACTACCTTTAACCCTAAAAGTGACCATCTTTACATGCAATTCTGTAATCGCTTTACTGCCTGTTTTTATGCATAAACCTGGCACTAAGGCATGTATAAAGCAGGCAATTGCCGCTTTGAAAAGTTTCATTGAAAAACTCATTGCGGTAAAAAAGTGTTGTACGTATGTTTCGTTGACAGTCTTTGGATGGTCAATAAATAGTTGTTTAAACATGTTTGTTTCCTTTTGTTTAGCATAACTAACTCAATGAGCACAATGCTCAATATTAGTTAAAAATATCGCTTCGGTAAGTATGGATGAATTTTCGCGCGAAATAACAGCATTATCTTACCTTTTATCAATATAAAATTGGGCCAGATGGCGCAAAACATAACATTTAATAACAAAGTTAATTGCTTCTATCTTGTTTGGTGGCAAAGTGTCAATGGGAGTGGGTAATATGGGTATATACCCAAGTTACTCCAAAATACACATTTCGGGTAACTAAAGTATGGACACGCTATTTAGATAGGTGATGTACTCCAATGTCAATAAAGTCATCAAACGAATTGCTTACAAAGCTTGTTAAAAAGAACTTAAACCGACCCTGCCCTGTCGGTTTATCAGCTTTGTCTCGACGTGAGTTCTTGCGGCTAAGTCTGCTAGCCACATCGACGGTGGCTCTGACTGCTTGCGGTGGCAGTAACGCTGGTACTCCAGTTAATATACCAACTCCGACCCCGACAACGGATACGCCCGGCGCATTAACAATCAGTCAAGCTCCACAAAAAATCGCCATCATAGGTGCCGGGGCTGCGGGATTAGTCGCCGCTTATGAACTTGATAGAGCTGGCCATAACATCACTGTACTTGAAGCTCGTGAACGTTCTGGTGGAAGAATTCACACCTTATTCTCGCCTTTTAGCGACGGGCAATTTGCTGAAGCAGGCGCATCGAGAATTCCCTCAAACCATGATCTGACAGAAGCTTACGCACAACATTTCGACTTAACCTTGGACGTCTTTTATCCTCAGTCTGCCAATTACATCAATATAAACGGCAGTAACACTGAACTCATACCGGCAAGTGAATATATTGCCTTACCACCGTTTCCGGCTAGCGTTAATCGCAGTGCTTATCAAAAAATTCGAGGGGGAATGTTTAAGCTACCTCAAGCTTTTGGCGACGCCCTCGGAGACAAAATGTTTTTTCAGACAGCGGTTGAGTCAATAATCCAGGATCCCGACGGGGTCACTATTAATACGGTTCAGGGACAACAGTTCGTCGCAGACAGGGTATTATGCACAGTCCCCTTGCCAGTACTCAATAAAATTTCATTTTCGCCGACCTTGTCCGCAGAAAAAATTTCGGCGGCAAATGGGGCTTATGAATATTCGGCATCATCCAGAGTATTCACTAAATTTAACTCGCGGTTTTGGGAAAACGATGGTTTAAACGGCTGGGGAGACAGCAGTTTGCCGGAGGAAATCTGGCAACCAACTTGGGATGACGAGCAAACGCCGGGGATCCTTCAGTCTTATTTACGCGGTGTAACTGCCGAACAATTTGATACTCTCTCTCCCGACCAACAAATAGACAGTGTATTTGACCGTTGGGCAAACGCTTTTCCTGATCTGCACAGTCATATCAGCAGCACACATATTCACTCTTGGGCAGCAGAACAATGGTCAGGCAAAGCTTTTGCCGCGCCTAGTGCTGCCCAGGAAGCGGCTTTGGGCAATCATATCGGCACTGCTGAAGGACGTATACATTTTGCAGGTGAACACGCTTCGGGTTTTCATGGCTGGATCCAGGGAGCACTTGAATCAGGAATTCGGGCGGCGCGGGAAATTCATGAATTTGGCTAAAATATAATGTTAGAGATGTATGCCTTCAATTAACACAATGGCTATGTTCTCCTCCCACAATTAACAAGACATCCATAACAATGGCGGCCAAAACAACACATTTCTTCGATTCGTTATCATGGATGTCCCACTAACTCGCGTTATCATGGATGTCCTACTAACTCGGCACGTTTTCTTATAGCGAAAACCCAAATATCTTGAGACAAGGTATTACTGAAAACGTCGGATATCAAAAGGCTTAATCGGAAGCGCCGTTTTTCCATCAAGGATTAGTTCAGAGATAATACGGCCCACTATTGGGGATAATTGGAATCCGTGAGCGGAAAAACCAAAGGCATGGAATACGCCATCTGCTTTTGAGCTTGGGCCGATGACAGGAATATTGTCAGGCATAAACGCTTCAATTCCCGCCCAGGTTCGAACAATACGCACGGCAGCCATATGCGGAAATAATGTGCTGACTGATTGGGCACTGGCCTTAAGTTTAGCAAAGTTGATCTCTGTCTTTTGTTGCTTCATATCTAAGTGTGCTAGATGCGCTCCGCCAATGATAACGGTTCCATTTTGCATTTGTTTGAAGGACAGTTTATGGCCTACCGCACCCACCACAGGTTTCAGAAACGGTGGCAATCGTTCGGTAACCATTAGCATGGGCGCTTTAGGTGTGAGTGGCACTGACTCATCAAATGCGCAGGCAATTTGGTTGGCCCATGCTCCCGCACAGTTAACAATATTGTCTGCGGCGTATATCCCTTGATTGGTATTAAGTTGCCAATCACTGCCGCTTTGCTCAATACTTTTTACTTCCACCCCACTGAGTATCTTGGCCCCGAGTGCGGTTGCTTTATGTCGAAATGCTGTAGTTGCATGAAATGGGCGAGCTGAACCATCATCTGGGTTATAGACAGCACCAACGCAGCCAGCAACAAGTTGTGGGACTAAGTGATAGAGTGTGTCTTTATCTATAATGCGCTCATGAAAAAAGCCTTTTGCTTGCAACTCATCGACCCGCTTTTGTAATGTCTTGAGTTGTTCCTCGGTTTCGGCTACTCGTAACTGACCATTAAATTCCACATTACAATCGCTATCTACGAGACTAGTAATATTTTTCCACATTTCAGCGGCAGCGATGGTAAGGGGTACTTCATCAATATGCCGGTTGAGTTGGCGCAATCCACCTGCATTAACGCCAGATGCGTGGCGGCCAGGGCTATCTTTTTCAAGCACAATTGCCTTTACGCCACGTAATCCCAGGTGAACAGCAGTTGAAAGCCCCATGAGACCGCCACCGATGATGATGACCTCTGATTTCATTTTTGTTCTCCCGCTTCTTGTAGATTAGCGAGTTGTTGTATCGTTAAAGGACGAATTGGCGGGCGGATACGGTAACTTTCGTTTTGCTCGATATCATTACCAAGTTCATGGGCAACAAGTTGGCTGATAGCGTTATCGCATTGGCGCCCTTGACAAGAACCCATTCCGCAGCGAGTGAGAAACTTAATCTGATTAGGATCTTGATGACCTGCTTGAATTGCTTGACGGATAGTCCCTGCATTTATCTCTTCGCAGCGACAAATTAGCGTTTCATTTTTAGGTTCAGCTAATAGCATAGGAGAGGGTCTAAGGAGTGCCTCAAGAAATGGGCGAACATGTAAATCGGCAGTCATCCAACGCCGGTCTTGCTGAGATTTTTCATTTCGCTCTTTGCTGCTAATACAACCGAGCAAGTGAGCACTTTCTAATCCGGCTAAGCGGCCAGCATGCTGCGCGGCAACAGCGCCTGCTATCCCTGAGCTATCACCTACAATTGCGATACCCTCTAGGGAACTATTGCTCCATTGGTCAATAGTCGGTCGCCAACAAAGCTGGGATGGATCCCAATAATGACGGCAACCTGTACTACGACTCAGGTGGCTATCGGGTATCACACCAAAATGACTCATCAATAAAGGGGTCTCAATGCTTTTACGGCCACTGCGATGATTAAATTCTACGGCTTCTATTGACTCTTTACCTACTGCGCATAAATCAGACACACCACTATAAAATGGGACGCCTGCTAGTTTTAGCTGTAGCTGGTATTTGAGTCCTTTGAGTATGTAATGATGTGCGAGTAAAGCTCGAGGTAAATGACGCATAGCACGCCAATAGTTGCTCTTTGGGGTTAGATCGAGAATTGCATTAATGGTGACTCCAGCTTGCATATATTGCCAGGCAAGTAACAAAAGCAATGGGCCTGAACCGGCCACTACAACACCATTATTAGGAATAACCCCTGCCGATTTCAGTAATATCTGTCCCGCACCTGCGGTCATGACGCCAGGAAGAGTCCATCCAGGAAAGGGGATCGGGCGTTCCATAGCGCCAGTGGCAATAAGGACACGATCGGCACTAAGTAGGGTTGCCTGGTTGTTATGTAATATGCCTATTTCACGCTGGGAATTAAGATGCCAGACGGTTGTACTTGGCTGGTGTATCGCCTTGCTTGCGTTAAAGTCTTCTACTAACGTTCGGCCATATTGGTAATCAGGACCAAGCAATTTTGCTCGCTGCTCAGGAATCTCAGCAATAGCTCGATATACCTGGCCACCTGGTGTTTCTTGCTCATCAATTAGCAGGCACTCCACGCCCTCATTTGCCGCCGATGTAGCTGCGGCCAGTCCTGCTGGGCCTCCACCAATGATAACAAGTTGATGCTGCGTCATTAAAAGTAATCCTTACCACTACCAAGTTGACTGCGAATTTGCATTCCTTCCTTTACCTGTATCTGACAAGTCTGTCGATTGGGCATTCCATCAATTTCCATAAGACACTCGAAACACACTCCCATCATGCAAAACGGTCCGCGAGGTTCGCCAGATAATGGGGTAGTTCGACATGATTGAATACCCGAAACTAGAATGGCCGCGGCGACGGTTTCGCCTTCTGCTACACGAACAGTCTCGCCATTGATCTCAACCTTGAGCCACTCTCTCTTTGGCTCTTCTAATCGACGAAAAGAGGAAGACATTATTTTTACCTACATTTAATTTCGGGGAAGTTAGAAACGTATTTTTTTGGCAATATTTGGATGTTCAAAAACCATCTCATGTTGTAACTCCAGAGATTTACCAACACCAGCACCTTTAGCTCGCCGATACATGGTGAGAGCGATAGCAACATCCAAGTAAGACAGACCAACGGCGTTAAAATAGATCCGCTCTTCGTCAGACTCTCGACCAGGTTTATCACCCGCTACTAATTCATGTAGATCAGCATGTAAATCGTGACTACCTAGTAAGCCTTCTTTATACATTCTGCTTAATGTTTGCGTACGGTGCATTACCGTTTTCCAATCGTCACAGACAATCTTGTCGCTTTGTGTGACAACAGCATATTCATCTTCCCAACCACCAACGTGGCTATAAAATGCACCAGGTTTCACCCACTCAGCTTTGAGTAGTGGCGCTTGCGCGCT
>JBLHNW010000217.1:0-6669 GCA_047622205.1 Paraglaciecola sp. | reverse complement strand
CTAAAGTTGGAGGCATTGTCGGTAGTTGGATCGTTACCCCTGCGATATCAGGTTTTATTGCCTATCTAATATTTCAAAGTGCCCAGAAACTAATTTTTGACACGGAAAACCCTTTTGATAACGCTAAGCGTTATGTACCGTTTTATATGGCTATGGCGGGTTTTGTAATGGCCCTTGTGACCATAAAAAAAGGGCTAAAGCATGTTGGTTTAGATATTCCCGTCGATCAGGGCTATTACTTCGCCATTGCCATTGCTGTGTTGGTGGGGATCATCGGACGTTTTGCGATTAACCGTCTTAAATTTGATCCCACGGCAGACAAAAACACCCATTACGCCAATGTCGAGAAGGTTTTTGCTGTCTTGATGATTGTGACTGCTTGTTGTATGGCGTTTGCCCATGGTTCGAATGATGTTGCCAATGCCATTGGGCCACTTGCCGCGGTGGTCAGTATTGTTAACAATGGTGGTGAAATTGCCAAAAAAGCAGCCTTAACCTGGTGGATATTACCTCTTGGGGGCTTAGGTATTGTTGCTGGTCTGGCGTTATTTGGTCACCGTGTTATCAAAACAATTGGTAACGGCATAACCCACTTAACGCCTAGCCGCGGATTTGCCGCCGAACTAGCGGCAGCTTGTACAGTTGTTATTGCTTCCGGTACAGGTTTACCTATTTCCACTACCCAAACCTTGGTTGGTGCCGTTTTAGGTGTCGGTATGGCACGTGGCATAGCCGCAATAAACATGCACGTTGTGCGTAATATTGTAATCTCCTGGGTTGTGACATTGCCAGCAGGGGCTGGTCTGTCAATAATATTCTTCTTCATATTGAAGGCCATATTTGTTGTTTAATTAGGCAACAAAACACTTTGAATGGCTACAAGGCTGTATAGCTTTTACTAATCATCCGATGACCCTTGGTCATCGGATTTTTTTTAGACGCACATTTTCATCTTCTTATATGAATCTTTTGTGGCGAATTTGTGAGTAAGTCACGTACTGCAGAAAACCGCAGGTTAGATGTAAATACGCGTGGGTTCGCCGATAGTTCGATTTTACTCGGCTCGAACTTAAATGTGATACTAAGTGACTCAGTATTGGAAACAGCGAGTCTAAATTCAACGCCAATTATTCGTAATACTACAATTGCCAGCGATGACTATATTGCCGCACAAAAAGTAGATGCCTTTTACGTGGAAGGGGACGTATTTTTTGACAATGAGTGGCGTATTAGCGGCGGCTTTAGGTGGGAAGACTTCCGTCAGGCCGTTGTCCCTTTTGACCCGCTAAGCAATCAAATTGACGCGCCTGCATCGGGTGATTTTGTTGAACTAGCGTTTCAGGAAAATGGCATTTATGGTGCATTAGCCCTGACTTACACCATCAACGAAGACATGCTGTTGTGTGGTAGTTATGGTGAGGCGGTGGTGCGTCCTGATTTACGTGAAGTGTCCAGTTCAACCTATATTGATGCACTCACCGATTTCCCTATTGCCGGTACGCCTGGATTAATGACATCTGCAGTGAGGAACTATGCTCTTCGTTGGGAATGGTATATGGACCAAGGTGACAATGTTTCCGTAGGTCTGTTCTATGAGGATATGGATGCGCCGATCGAGTCGGTGCAGTCACCGGCACAGGATGGACCGCCATTGATTCGCATAGCCAATGCAGAAACTGAGGAGTTATATGGGGTTGAGTTTGAGTTTCTTGCAGGCTTAGGTTTTGTCGGAGGTGAATTTTGGAACAGTTTATTTCTATCCGGCAACTTGACCTTATCTGATTCCGAAATTGTGCTAGACAGACAAAGCATAGTTTATCAAACCGGTGTGTCTGCCGCTACTACTAACCTTGAACGTCGCTTAACGGGTCATTCAAAGTACGTGGCCAATATGTAATTAGCTTACGATGCGCCAAATGGGAATCATTCAGCCTCGTTGGTATACAACGTCTTTGGCGATCGCATCTTAATTCCGGAAATTGATGGGTTTGATGATAGTTTTGAAGCTCCATTTCACTCAGTGGACGTGGTTTATACCTATTATCCGGATTTTAATTCTGTCTTAAAACTTAAGGTACAAAACTTACTAGATGAGTCAAAGGAACTGGTGTTTGAAAACACCATACTTCGCTCTGAAACCAAAGGGATCAGTTTCAGTTTGTCCTACAAACGTGATTTTTAGTATCTAACTGAATGTAATAAAATAGCCGCACAAGCGGCTATTTTTTTAGCTCATATTCGCCGCTCTCTATAGAGTTTTGATATATTCAATTAAGTCCCAACGCTGGTTTGTATCCAACGCGGGAAGTTGCGTGCCGTCCATTTGAGGCGTTTTTCCCGCACCATATTCATGGCCACCATTCATATCTCCATCTCTGGTGGCGTTAAATCTGAAACCCTCGTAACCCTTAGTGCGAAAGCCGACTTTTAGTGGATCAAACTCGCGACTGCCGACCATAAACTCGTCAGGGCGGTACTCCCCATTTTCAACATCTTCAGGTCGTTTTTTAGGTAGTAGTAAATCATACAAAGTCGGCACTGACCCATTGTGTAAAAATGGTGCCGTGGCCCAAATTCCATTTAATGAGCGGGCTTTATAAGCCAACAGTGAGTTGTACGGTTGACTCGTGGTATCAGCTTTATAGTTGCCCATCTTGATGGTACTGGGCATGGTATTATCAAAGAAAGACAGGCCCAAGGTGTAAAGGCGATCTAACCAGCGGCGGATGAAATTTTTATCTTTATCGGGAGAGGCAATTACGCCTTTTGTCGCTGAAGTCAGAATCTGCACCACTGGCGCGTCCTCTTTAATAAACACGTTTCCCACACCAACGTCTTGTACAGTGTGCACAAGGTTGCCAGACTTGCCTAAATATTTAACCCCGTTTTCTGCTGTGGTTTTGTCCGTGCCAATAAAATCAACATCAGACATATTGGCAATAACCACCCGATCCCAATTTTCCCGGTCAATCACCTCATGACAAGATTGGCAGTATCGAGCATAAATAACTTGTCCTCGTTCTGCTTTTTCATGATCTATCGGGCCCAATGTTTTTTCAGGCCAGACAGGTGATTGGAGACTTTTTAAATGGGATTCGATGCGTTGTAAATTCACTAGGTCGATAGAAGATGTAAAATCAACTTGTTGGCTTTTTTCCTTCTGTCCGCTTATCCATGCCGACAAGCTAAATCCATTTTTCTCATGAGATGTCCAATCCAGTATGCCGAATACACCAATGACTTCTCCAGTATTTCTTCCAAGGGGGCCAACTCCCGCATTGTTTGCTAACCCATTCCATTGCACATAGTCAGATTGAGCTATATCCCACAAAAATGGGTAACTTACCGGGGCATTTGGTTCATTGAAAACTTGATTGCGTACACGTAAAACATCTCGCAGATTCAATCCGGGATAGCCAGGTTCTTTGGAAGCTAAACGTTCAATTACCAATGAAAACTGTGTATCGACAATAATGTTTTCACCCACATCAGCAAGCACCTTGTCGATCTGGGCATCACTTAAAATACGCTTACCGATTGGCGATCTAGCTTGCTTCATGGCATTCGCTAATTGTGGCTTATTGATAATATGTTGTAGGACACGATTGTAAATTCGTCCGAAGGCATCCAGGCGGGCATAACCATAATCAATATGGCTATGGTTCACCGTGTTGTACATCCGTATCGTTCTTGTCCACTGTTGCAAACTTATCAAAACTTCTTCTTCATTGGCAAAGTCATTATCAAGTGCAATAACATTATCGACAAAGCGCTGTTTTTTACCGTCATTCTCTAACGTAGCTTGCATGGCTTTCTCAAGGTCACTTAGAAAACCCGGCATGTTGGCCATTGCTGGACCGCCATCTATGCGGATTGCCTTACCGTTAAAGTTTATCTGAGCGGTATGACAGGCAGCACAGGTGTAACCCATATAATCATTATCTTTATATGTTTCTTTTACAAATCCCACAGGTAAGCCGTCAGGATTAAAAAATGTCGGTTTCTGTGGTAGGTAGCGGTATCTATCTACGTTAATGTCAGAGCGAAAAGGCTGCGATGAGCTTTCTTCTTCTAAGGCTATAAAAAAATCATAGGGAAGTAATGCGGAACCTTGAGTTGTGTTGTAAAACCATAAACTATCAGATGCTGACCAACCCTGTTCAAGATAAACAGGTACCGAGTAGTTTTCACCAAACGCGCCTGAGTCGATGGCAATTGCTCCGCGATCCGGATCATCATCCCAAGACTGATAGGTTTTGCCAATAATTAATGCAACCAACATAGGCACCAACAGTAGCGCTAAAATCAGCCATTTTCGTTTGTTTATAAAACTCAGCAAGTTACTCATGAAAATTCCTTCTAACAAAATTCGATTATGTGGATTGATATTGTGCTGTTAATCAGGGAAGTATAGACGCTATTTTGACTTTGCAGTTTATTCCATATTCGGGAATTAAGTAAATCAAGCAATTTTATGCTCATATCGTTTACATAATTATTTTAGCACGGTCTCAATTTAACCCTTACCATGCCGCGCGACAAGGAGATGTCATGTAACTGCAATATTAATGAAATGTTATTGTCATTTAGTCGTCATAAAAACGCCATGTTTTGACACTATCCATTGCATCACTAATTAAGGTGCAGTTTGACAATTGCTCGTCGGCCTAGAGTTTTTTCATTTAGGGTTTATGTGCTTGACGTCAAAAATTATGCTAACAGCGGGCTTCCTGGGTGCAGGTGTTTTTCTATCTGCCTTTAACTTTGCTCAACAAGATGATTATCTGGAGCCGGTAGTCAAAAGTGCTACAGAAATTACCAATTCTGCTGCTAAGTCTCAACAAAAAATCAATCAAATTACTGAGCAAATTGACGACAAGTTGCAGCAGTTTAAAACCATCAATATAGAAATCGATGGTTTGGAAATTTATAACAACCAGTTACGTAAGCAGTTAGTCAATCAACAACAAGAGATGCTCAACCTAAACGATTCTATTGATGAGGTCAGCGTGATTGAACGACAAATCACGCCATTTATGATTCGCATGATAGAGGGGGTGGAGCAATTTGTAGCTTTAGATGCACCTTTTTTGGTCGAAGAGCGCGCAAATGGCATCGCTAATTTGAAGTTGATGATGGACAGAGCTGATATTGCGCCCTCAGAAAAGTTCCGCCGCGTAATGGAAGCCTTTTAGGTAGAAATGGACTATGGCCGCACCCTTGAAGCGTACAGCAGTTTACATGACATCAATGGCCAAGAGCGTGATGTGGACTTTTTACGGGTGGGCCGCTCGGTACTGATTTATCAAACTCGCGACGCAAGCTTGCAAGGTAGCTGGAACAAGAAAGCCGGACAATGGCAGGAATTGCCTTCCAGTTATCGCACTCAAGTGACCAAAGGCCTGCGTATGGCAAAGAAACAATTGGCACCTGAGCTATTGATGCTCCCCGTTGCGATGACGGACTAAGGGTAATGAAGATGAATAATTTAATAAAGAAACTAAGTATTGTTTTACTTGTTGCCGCACTCTCACTTAATTCACAATTAAGTTCCCAGCCTACACCCGTTATAAATGTCGTCAATTGACTCTAAATATTTCATTGAATTACGATAGGTGTCTGCGTCATTCACCTGTGGTTGCTGAGACGGCAGCCGCCCCATATGTTGGTGTTAGATGCCTGAGACTGTATGAAGCTACATCGAATTTCAGATGAATCGAAGATATCAGGGTCTATTAGTGAAATAGCCCAAATTTACAAGTCACTAAACAATGCCTCTAAACCCTCCTGCAGTTCTTGAGCGTTAATTCTATTTTGTCTACAATGGCGCACTTTTATTAAATCAGGTCATTAACATGAACGATACTAAATCGCCGCCAGCTTTACCGGATCGCCTTTCGAGTAATCCCCGTAGCCGACACCATGTGGAAGAAATTTTCGAACACAACATTGGTATTCGATTGAATGGCAAAGAGCGTACTAATGTCGAGGAATATTGCATCAGTGAAGGTTGGGTAAAAATCCCTTCTCCTAAAGCGTTGGACCGTCGAGGGCAACCGCTTTTGATTACCCTAAAAGGAACGGTTGAAGCCTTTTATAGTTAAGTAGTTTTGCTCTTGGGGGAATACGCGCATATTTAAAAAAGACTTAAAAAACACCCATTAGAAACATTATCAAATGACTCCAAATATTTGATTAAACTACGATGGGTATCTGTGTGATTTGTATGTTTAACCAAACCAAAGTGAGTTTTAGTCAATTTTTGTCTGATGTTTACTTTGTGTCATTAAGGATTTTTATGCGTAATGTGATGTTGTTAACCAGTCTCTTAGTGCTAGGTTTGAGTGCTTGTGCGCAACCAAGAGTGGTTGTTGTGGACCCGTCTGAACTTGAACAAAACGACAGTAAACATGCATTTAGTGAAAAATGTGAAGATGCCAAATATCAACTTGATAAAGCGGTTGAAGAAGGCCAAACATCTGATTTGAGAGAACTAAAACGCCAAATTGAATTGTACTGCGTTTGGCGCAGAAATTAGTATTCCCAGCAACGAGCTGGGTCCTGTAACAATGGGTGTGTATGTAATTTGTGATTTTGAAAAATGATGTTTTTGAGTGGTAGAGGAGAGCCCTCTAAAAATGTATGCGCTGCGGTATGCATTATATGGTA
>JBLHNW010000216.1:0-6673 GCA_047622205.1 Paraglaciecola sp. | reverse complement strand
GAGTTCAGGTTAACTAATACTTCAAATCCTTAAATAACCCCAAGTTCTCTGAGACGTTCCTGTAGGTACTCATCTGCAGTGTAATTATCTGAAAGAATAACATCGGGGTTAGGATGAAGAAAAAGAGGTAATGAAATTCGAGACTTGGTTTTGTCTGCACCGTTCGGATTTATAACGCGATGTGTTGTTGAAGGGTAATATCCGCCCGAGGCTTCTTGTAGCATATCTCCGATATTTATAATCAAATTACCGAAATCAGACGGCACGTCTAACCATTCACCTTCTATACTCTTGACTTGTAGGCCCGGCTCATTGGCGGCGGGAAGAATAGTCAGCAAATTAATATCTTCATGAGCACCGGCTCTAATTGCGCCTAATTCTTCATCTCCTTTCAAAGGTGGATAATGCAGTATTCTTAACAATGTCTGTCCATTACCTTTAATCATATCCGGAAGAGGCTGAGTAAATAACCGCGACACTTCAGCAGGGGAGTTTTTTTCCACCCAGCCCAACAATTGTGATGCAAGGTTACCTGCCTGTTCATAATAATTCTGAAGCTCGGCTTTTAACTCCGTAGGACATTGTCCCCAAGGATAATAATGAAAATACTCTTTAATATCTTTTACTGTATTGCCTTTGGCGGTTTCTGAAACGTCAGCGGGGAAAAAACCGTCTTGGGTTTCAGCATTGAAATGAAAGTCGCTTTTGTTTTGAGAATTAAAAAACTGGTACCAATTATCGTAGATAGAGCGAACTATTTCTTTCTGGATTGGATGGTTTTTTAAAACACCAAAACCTGTGTTGCGAAGAGATTCGACAAACAGTTGTTCAGCATTTTTTGCGGTGTAATCTATAGCTTCAAGTTTCATCATTATGTCTTTTTTAAGTGGCGAATTGTTATTTAACAAATTCTTAACATGGTAATTATATTCATATTTATCTGTTTGGAATACGTGGTAGACCACAAAAAGAAAGATAAGGTAAGAAATCAGGCAGATTAAATCTGATCGCGATAATTAATCATAGCTAGGATAATACCTCTATTTTAGTTAAGTCTATTGGTTAAGAATACAAAAATATAGGTTGAATAAATTAAGAATTTTAGGATATTTTAAAAAATTGTATTAATTATTCACTACAAAGACGATTTTGCACTATCATTAAGTTTAATGAATAATGTTAAACGCAACCGTTCAGATTACCAATCACACATAACAATTTATTAACATCGATCTCACATTTCTTGTCTGTAGAATTACATCACCTTTAAAATTTTGTTTATAATAATTTGATTAGCGGGCTGTTTTTTAATGGCTTTTTTTAAGCACTTATTTCATAACGTAAATTATATTATATTGTTAACTGTAAAAATAATGGCTATTCGCTATGGTTCCAGTCTGAGCAGCAGTTCGGCTGTCAGATCTTTTTGATAAGGAAAACATATGAAAATTTCAAAAGTGGTTTTAAGTGTTTCATTAGCATTAGGTCTTTCAATGGCAGCGCAAGCTGCAGAAATAGAAGTGTTGCACTGGTGGACTTCAGGTGGTGAAGCTAAATCGGTTGCAGAGCTGAAGAAAATGCTAGAAGCGAAGGGACATGAATGGAAAGACTTCGCCGTTGCAGGTGGAGCCGGTGAAAGTGCCATGACAGTATTAAAATCCCGTGTCGTTTCTGGCAACCCACCAGTCGCCGCGCAAATCAAAGGCCCTAGTATCCAAGAATGGGGAGAAGAAGGTGTATTGGCTAATCTTGACGGTGTCGCTAGTGCAGAAGGTTGGGATAAATTATTACCCACCGTTGTTTCAGACACAATGAAATATAAAGGCAAATATGTAGCCGTTCCTGTTAATGTTCATCGTGTAAACTGGATGTGGGTAAATCCTGAAGTATTTAAAAAAGCAGGCGCAACGGTTCCGACAACATGGGATGAATTCTTTGTTGCAGCAGACAAAATCAAAGCAGCAGGTATGACGGCTATTGCTCATGGTGGACAGCCTTGGCAAGATGCAACAACGTTTGAAACTATTGTGCTAGGTACCGCTGGCGCTGACTTTTATAGCAAAGCATTTGTTGACTTAGATCCTAAAACACTAAATAGCCCAGAAATGATTAACGCTCTGAAAATTTTCCATAAAACCAAAGACTATACTGACGCGGGATCGCCTGGACGTGATTGGAATTTAGCGACAGCGATGGTTATCAATGGTGAAGCTGGTGTGCAGTTTATGGGAGACTGGGCAAAAGGTGAGTTTACTGCTGCCGGTAAAGTACCGGGTAAAGATTACCTTTGTATCGCTGCTCCGGGTACTGCTGATGATTACACCTTTAATATCGACAGCTTTGTGATGTTTGATTTAGATGACAAAGAACTACAGAAGGGACAAAACGATTTAGCTAGCACTATCTTGAGCCCCGCTTTCCAAGAAATATTTAACCTCAACAAAGGCTCTATTCCTGCTCGGTTGAATCTACCTATGGATAAGTTTGATGATTGTGCAAAAGTATCAGCAAAAGACTTTGTAAGTACTTCAAAAGCAAACACCTTGTTACCGAGTATGGCGCATGGCATGTCAACGTTCTCCTCTACTCAAGGGGCTATCTACGACACCATTACTGAGTTCTACAACTCAGATTCAATAACGGCAGAAGCCGCAGCTGCAAAACTAGTAAAAGCAGTCGCTGCCGCCCAATAAAGTCTAATCCTTTAGCTCATCCGAATATCAGGTATTTCTAACTGATATTCGGTTCTTCATTTTAGCTATCTCATTTTAGCAATTTAAGAGGATTCATCTTCTTATGAATAAATCTAGCACTCCCCGTCGATCACTAGGGGAACTCTTACCAAAATTAGTCGTAGCACCAACATTTGTTGTGGCAGTGATTTTTATTTACGGCTTTATGTTATTGAATGCTTGGTTATCCTTTAGCTCATCTCGTATGTTGCCAAAGTATGATTGGGCCGGGCTCATCCAATATGAAAAATTATTTGCAAACGATCGCTGGTGGGTGGCTGCTGAAAACCTCCTACTGTTCGGTATTTTATTTATTGTAATTTGTCTTGCTCTTGGATTATTTATGGCGATTTTTCTGGATCAGAAAATTCGTGTTGAAGGTGCTATTCGAACCATCTATTTATACCCGATGGCACTCTCTTTTATTGTTACGGGTACGGCTTGGAAATGGATACTAAATCCTGAGTTGGGAGTACAACGGCTGGTGCGCGAAATGGGTTTTGAATCATTTACTTTCGACTGGCTAGTCAATACTGAGATGGCAATTTATACCGTTGTTATCGCTGGCGTCTGGCAGTCCTCCGGCTTTGTGATGGCACTCTGTCTCGCAGGTTTACGGGGAGTTGACGATAATATTATCAAAGCAGCTCGGGTCGATGGTGCTTCAATGCCGCTTATCTACCGGAAAATAATTATACCAGGATTGCGTCCCGTGTTTTTCAGCGCATTCATTATATTGACTCATATTGCCATTAAAAGCTTTGACTTAATCATTGCCTTAACAGGAGGAGGACCTGGTTTCGCCACTGATGTGCCCGCTACCTTTATGTATACATTTTCCTTTACGCGCGGACAAATCGGCTTAGGTTCAGCTGCTTCTATGATGATGTTAATGGCGGTTGTTGCCATTATAGTCCCGTACCTATACTCGGAACTAAGGGAGAAAAATAATGAGCATTAATAGAATATTGATTTATTGCTTACTGAGCTTTGCCGCTCTTTTATACTTAATGCCCCTCGTTGTTATGCTAATCACTTCACTCAAAGATTTGGATGAGATTCGCTCAGGGACTTTATTATCGATGCCACAGGCATTGAATTTCGACGCTTGGGGTAAAGCTTGGGGGACTGCCTGCACGGGAGTGAGTTGTGAAGGCTTAAAAGGTTACTTCTGGAACTCTGTGCTGATCGTCGTGCCTGCTGTCATCATTTCAACTGTCATTGGTGCGTTAAATGGTTATGTTCTGACAAAATGGAAGTTTCGGGGGAGTAATCTATTTTTTGGCATGTTGTTGATTGGCACTATGATTCCGTTTCAGGTTGTTCTATTGCCAATGGCTCGTATGCTCGGTTTACTTGGTCTTGCTGGCACTACCTCTGGGTTGATCATGGTTCATATCATTTATGGCCTGGCATTTACGACTTTATTTTTCCGCAATTATTACATCAGTATTCCCTCGGAATTAGTTAATGCTGCACGTATTGATGGCGCTGGATTTTGGATGATTTTCATGCGGATTATTCTACCTCTATCAATTCCGATAGTGGTTGTATCGGTAATTTGGCAGTTCACACAAATATGGAATGACTTCTTGTTTGGTGTGGTTTATTCCTCCGGAGATGCTCAACCCATTACGGTTGCACTAAATAATCTGGTTAATACTAGCACGGGTGTCAAAGAGTATAACGTTGATATGGCTGCTGCTATTATTGCCGCGCTACCTACTTTATTTGTGTATGTGGTAGCCGGTAAGTATTTTGTCAAGGGACTCACAGCTGGTGCTGTTAAAGGTTAAGGAACATAATAATGCACGCTTTAAAAATACAGAATATTGAAAAAACATATGGCAAAGTAAAAGTGCTCAAGGGAATTGATTTAGAAATAAAACCGGGGCAGTTTTTAATTTTAGTTGGCCCGTCGGGTTGTGGTAAATCGACTTTGCTGAATATGATTGCCGGTTTAGAGTCAGTCAGTAATGGTAATATTTTCATTGGGGATAGAGATGTTACACATTTAGATCCTAAAGACCGCGATATTGCGATGGTATTTCAATCCTATGCACTCTACCCTAATATGACGGTTCGCCAGAATATTGAATTTGGTTTAACCATTCGTAAGACAGAAAAATCTGAACAGAAAGCGATTGTCGATAAAGTATCTAAGTTATTGCAAATCGAACCCTTGTTAGATCGCAAACCCAAGCAGTTATCAGGTGGACAACGTCAACGAGTTGCAATGGGAAGAGCCTTGGCTCGCGATCCTGCTATATTCTTATTTGACGAACCCCTATCAAACCTTGATGCCAAGTTACGTGTTGAGATGCGAGGCGAAATTAAAGAGTTACATCAACGAGTTGGGACAACCATTGTTTATGTAACCCATGATCAGATTGAAGCCATGACACTGGGAGATGTTATCGCTGTGATGAAAGATGGTGAAATACAACAATTTGGTCCACCTCAAGAAATTTATGATAATCCTCGTAATCAGTTTATCGCTAGTTTCATGGGAAGTCCTTCAATGAACTTTATTCCTTGTCAAATCGAAAAAGTAGATGGTTCGATGCAGATAACCCTGGAAAGTGGTAATGTTCAACAGCAATTACCGATTAAGCAGACTATTGAAGGGCTGGAAAAATATGATGGAAAAACCGTCATTTTGGGCATTCGACCAGAGCAAATCACGCAGCAAGGTGAAGAAAAATCCGATAGTGCCATGCTGAGTTGTGATGTCGAACTTATTGAACCAACAGGCCCTGATACGTTAGTGACGGTTCGTATTAACGGTGCAAAAACAGTTTGTCGTATTCATCCTACGGCTGAAAGTAAAGTAGACAAATTAATGCCATTATTGCTGGATATGTCAAAGGTAGTATTTTTTGATGCTGATACAGAACAGCGTATTTATTGATGTCAGAAAGTTTGATTTAACAGACCACGATTTAACATATCATTAAAATTAATCGCTAGTATTAAGATTGTTTGAACGGCCTTAACGTTAATTAACTCAGTTTAGGGCCGTTGCCGGATCAATGATTGTTATATTGAGTGTCTATTTATTAGTCGTAGGATAAAAAATATTAAATCTCCACTTTCTTTTCATTAGAATATGAAAAGAAAGCAAAAATCATTGCCACTAATACGTATATGGAAAGCCAAAAGAAAAGCTGAGTACCTGTGATTCCATTATCAATGAGGTAACCAAATAAGATTGGAGAGATAGAACTAGATATCACGGCAAGAGATGCCATGAGTGCACGTATTCGGCCAAGATGTCTGGTGCCATAAACTTCAGCCCAAAGAGCGTTAATGATTGGGCTGCCGGAGCCAATTGCGGTGCCGAGTAAGATAAGTAGGGCGTAAGCAACCCAGTTTCCAGTTAACAGCGATGCTAATAACAATGCAATGAGCAATGGAATGGGGTAATACTTCAACAATTGTCTTCCGCTGAATCTGTCAACCAGTGCTCCCGCATACATTGATGAAAACCAATGAGCAATGCCGTAAAATACGAAACAATTGGCAAAAAGCATTGCTGTCCAACCCATCTGAGGTAGAAAAAAACCTTGATGAATAAATATTCCTGTCACGATGAATGGCACGGCAAGGACAGTTGGTAGTGCCAACCAAAAACGATAATCTGCAAGTAATGTTCTTCTGGAACCATCCACTTTGATGGAGATTGAATCTTTGTTCTCCAACGTTGGATCATGTTCAGCATATTTTTTGTTTTTTCCGTGTTTGATAAGAAAAAGTGCCAGAGGAAGATAAAATAAAGGGACAAGCAATGCAATCACCATCCAACTTTTTTGCCACCCAAATTGTGCAATAAGAAATACTGCAATAGAAGGCAATATGATTTCACCCAAAGGAACACCACTGGTTGCCAAACTTAGACTTTTCCCTCTATTCAAAGAAAACTGTTTCATCATTGTAGTGAT
>JBLHNW010000215.1:0-6693 GCA_047622205.1 Paraglaciecola sp. | reverse complement strand
ACGGTGTTAACGGTAAAAAAGTGGTTTTTGTAACAGGTGATACACAAACTAAATCCGATGCAGCACGTGCTTCTGCCAAGCGTATGATTGAAAAAGATGGTGCAATCATGATTACTGGTGGTTCGTCATCGGGCGTTGCGATAGCAGTCCAGGGACTTTGTCAGGAAGCGGGTGTTATGTTCATGGCGGGTTTGACTCACTCAAATGACACGACCGGTAAAGATAAAAAAGCCAATGGATTCCGCCACTTTTTTAATACAGAAATGACAGGTGCTGCATTAGCGCCAGTGTTAAAAAATAACTATGGCAGCGACCGTACTGCCTACCATTTAACTGCCGATTATACTTGGGGTTGGTCACAGGAAGGTTCAATCAAGAAATATACTGAAAAAATGGGATGGAACACTGCTGCAGCGATTCGTACACCGTTAGGTGCCGGAGACTTTTCACAGTACATCACTCCGGTTCTGAATTCTGGTGCTGACGTTTTGGTTCTCAATCATTATGGTAAAGACATGGTTAACTCTCTGACTCAGGCTGTTCAGTTTGGTTTGAAAGATAAGATGGTTAATGGTAAGAAGTTTGAAATCGTTGTACCTTTATATTCTCGTTTGATGGCTCAAGGAGCGGGTGAAAATGTTAAGGGGATTTTTGGATCAACAAACTGGCATTGGTCATTGCAGGATGAGGGTTCTAAAGCGTTTGTTAAGTCTTTCGGTCAAGCTTATGGTTTTCCTCCCAGTCAGGCGGCCCATACAACTTACTGTCAGGCAATTCTTTATGCTGATGCTTGTCAACGTGCTGGTAGCTTTAAGCCAAGTGCGGTTGGTGCTGCATTAGAGGGCTTCAAATTTGACGGCCTAGGTAATGGCCCGACTGAATACCGTGCAGAAGATCATCAATGTTTCAAAGATGTACTGGTAGTGAAAGGTAAAGAAAATCCGAGCTCGAAGTTTGACGTTTTAGAAGTGGTTGAGGTTACACCTCGTGCACAGGTTGAGTATCCTGCGTCATTGTTAGGTGGTAACTTAGGCCCTTATAACAACGGTTAATTTGCTTTTCTTCGAAAGACACAGGGAAGTGTCTGTTATTAAAATAATTAAGAATTAAATTTTTTATTTTCGATTCGTTCAGGACCGAAAATTCATTCTGCTCAAATTCAGCATCACGGGGATTACTTGATGGACGCATTTATTCTGCAGGTCTTAAACGGCCTCGATAAAGGTGGTGCCTATGCGCTTATAGCACTGGGACTTACGTTAGTATTCGGTACCCTTGGCGTAGTCAATTTTGCCCACGGTGCCATCTTTATGCTGGGTGCATTTTGTGCTGTCATAGTAAAGAAAGCGTTGACCCTTGAACGAATTGTCTTAGACCCAACAGAATTGACGGCATGGGGCACACCCATGGAAATCCGTACCCACTATCTTGAAGAATGGCTGGGTGATTTTGGAAACTTGTTGATCGATTTTTCCGTTCCAGTTTCGATTCTTTTAGCAATCCCCATTATGCTCATACTCGGTGTTGCAATGGAACGTGGTCTTATTCGACATTTTTATAAGCGCCCGCATGCCGATCAGATTCTGGTGACTTTTGGCTTGGCCATCGTTATACAGGAAATTGTCAAGGCTCAATTTGGCGCTAATCCCATCCCCCAGCCAGCCCCTGATATGTTTTCTGGTTCTGCTGATATCGGAGTATTACTGGGCTTTGCCAAAAATGCGGTTGTTTATCCTTGGTGGCGTATCATCTACTTGATTTTCGCAGCTATTATTTTGACCAGTGTGTTTGCATTTTTACAATTTACAACCTTCGGTATGGTAGTTCGCGCTGGAATGGCGGACCGAGAAACAGTAGGTTTGCTCGGAATTGATATTGACCGCAAATTTACAATTGTTTTTGGCCTCGCTGCCGTTGTTGCGGGTGTTGCTGGGGTTATGTATACACCGATTCTTTCTCCCGATTATCATATGGGAATGGATTTTCTTGTGCTTAGTTTTGTTGTTGTGGTGGTTGGTGGAATGGGTAGTTTGGGAGGGGCTGTAGCGGCTGGCTTCCTGCTCGGCATCTTGCAGTCTTTTGCTTCAATGAATGAGGTCAAATCATTACTCCCAGGTATCGATCAGGTTATAATTTATTTGATTGCGGTCGTTGTTTTACTAGTCAGGCCGCGCGGTCTTATGGGCCGTAAAGGCGTGATGGAGGATTAAGTTATGAACTGGCTAAATATAACTAAGAAAGATCGAAATTTACTTATCGGGTTTATTATTGCTGTTTTGTTGGGTCCGCTCATTATGGAACCGATCGGGGGAGGCTATCCTGACTTACTTCAAAAATTTGCGATATTTGGAATTTTCGCCATTGGTTTTAATATTTTATTTGGATTAACAGGGTATCTATCATTCGGTCATGCTGCGTTTTTGGGTATCGGTTCCTATACCGCAGTCTGGTCTTTCAAGTTGTTTACCATGAACGTTATTCCCGCTATTATTTTCGCCACCTTACTGGGAGGTGCCTTTGCTTTAATTATAGGTTACATCGCGCTGAGAAGATCAGGCATCTATTTCTCAATTCTCACCCTAGCTTTTGCTCAAATGTCTTATAACTTGGCTTACTCAGTGTTGACGCCAATTACCAATGGTGAAACGGGTTTGCAGCTGAGGCTAGAAGATGCTCGTGTGGTGGATGGATTGTTTGGTGTCGAGCGCGGTGCAGGCTTGCCGACCACCGAACTGTTTGGTCTCGCTATGTCAGGTTGGAGTGGATACTATTTTTGCGGTTTTCTGCTGGTTGTGATGTTTTTCATTTCGCTTAGAATTTTTCGCTCTCCGTTTGGCTTGATGTTGCGAGCTGTTAAATCAAATCAACATCGGTTGTCTTATACTGGTTTAAATACCCGACCTTATACCCTTGCTGCTTTTGTAATTTCTGGAATGTACGCGGGTTTAGCTGGGGGGCTTCTGGCGGCAACGGACCCTTTGGCTGGCGCAGAGAGGATGCAATGGACTGCCAGTGGCGAAGTTGTGCTAATGACCATTCTTGGTGGTGCAGGCACACTATTAGGACCCATTATTGGTTCGGCTGTCATCAAGTATTTTGAAAATATATTTTCATCCTTCAATGAAGGTATTTTATTAGATGCTTTTTCATTCTTCCCGGAAAGCATTCAACATGCGGTTGCCGCTTTCATTGGTTTGTTTGTGGGCGAAGGTTGGCATCTAACATTAGGTTTGTTATTTATGTTGATAGTAATATTTCTGCCGGGAGGATTGATGGAAGGTGTTACTCGAATTAAAAAATTAGTTCGAGCTTCTAAGAGTTCACCATCTACTCAGAAAGACCAGCCACTGAAGGAGTCATAATTATGCCCATTCTTACAGTCCAAAACGTCAGTAAACGTTTTGGAGGCCTTAGGGCGCTTGATGATGTCAATCTGGAAATTGAAGAGGGTACCGTTCATGCCATTATTGGGCCAAATGGTGCTGGCAAATCAACCTTATTAAATTGCTTTATTGGAAAGTTAATACCAGACACCGGTTTGGTCGATTTCGATGGTATTTCATTACTCGGAAAAAAACCCCATGAAATTAATCAGGCGGGCGTCAGTCGTGTTTTTCAAACACCTGAAATTTTTGGTGATTTGAATTTACTTGAAAATGTTATGATTCCTTCTTTTGCAAGTCGAGACGGTGCTTTTCGTGTTAATGCTTGGTCTTCTGTAGAAAATGAAACTAGTATTAAAGAACAATCCATGGGTTTATTGGAAGATCTTGGACTGGTTGATAGTGCGTTGGTATTAGCCAGTCAGCTATCAAGGGGCGATAAACGTCGGCTAGAGCTTGCAATGTGTTTGGTTCAAAAACCTAAATTACTGTTACTGGATGAACCTACGGCAGGTATGGCTCGCGCTGACACTAACAATACCATTGACTTGTTAAAAGCCATTGCCGATAAAGGTATTACCATGATGATCATCGAACACGATATGCATGTGGTTTTCTCTCTGGCAGAGAAAATTTCTGTGCTTGCGCAGGGTACAGTTATTGCAGAAGGGTTACCTCAGGAAATTAAAGGGCATCCAAAAGTTCAGGAAGCTTATCTAGGAGGCGCACATCTGTGAATTCTCGCGATAAAAACGAAAATAATACCGAAGGGCACTTGGGTGTTACAACCTTCAAGGACGGCCAGGCGACAGGTGTAGCACCATCAATATCGAAAGGTGGCCAGCCCGCTTTTTTTTCAGTGTGGGATTTACATGCTTATTATGATGAAAGTTATATTGTTCAGGGCGTGAGTTTCGATATTCGTGAAGGTGAAATTGTTGCTTTGCTGGGGCGTAACGGCGCTGGAAAAACTTCGACTCTTCGCGCTATTGCGAGAGTTGATTCTCCCGAAGTACGTCATGGGGAAATATGGTTAGATCATAAGCCTCTGCATAATATGAGCTCACATGAGGCTGCTCGTAATGGTCTTGGTTTAGTGCCGGAAGATCGAAGAATTATTCAGGGTTTAACCGTTGAAGAGAATCTTCAGTTGGCGCAAATAGCACCGCCCATAGGTTGGTCAATCGAACGGGTTTATGATTTATTTCCTAGATTGGGCGAGCGTAGAAAACAGGAAGGAACCACTCTGTCTGGCGGAGAGCAGCAAATGTTAGCGGTGGCTCGAGCCCTAGTTCGCGACATTAAATTGCTATTACTCGATGAGCCTTACGAAGGGTTGGCGCCAGTTATCGTTCAGGAAATTGAAAAGACGCTTCAACAGATAAAAACACTCGGTATCACTACCGTCATTGTCGAGCAAAATGCTATCGCAGCATTACACCTCGCCGATCGAGCGTTAATCCTCGATATGGGCCAGATTGTTTTTGATGGAACGGCACAAGAAGTCCTCGATAATGTAGATTTACGTCATGAGTATCTTGCTATATAGCTAGGCGACATTACTTACTGATATAGCTTATCAAAATGACTGGTCTAAATAACTGGGCAATAAAATACCGCTATAGCAATGAGCTATAACTGCAATAGAATTTAGTGCAAACGTAGCGCCTTGTTTCGTCAGTAACGTCCTGTAGAATCATTCATTAAACGCATCAAATAATGACACAGAATAATTAAGCGCGCGAGGAAGCCAAATGTCAGAATCTAAAATATATCCAGTACCAGCAGATTTTGCTGCACAAGCCAATATTAATGTGGCCGAATATACAGAAATGTATCAGCAATCAGTTGATGACCCTGAAGGCTTTTGGTCTGAACAGGCTGAAAACTATATTTCCTGGTTTAAACCCTGGGACTCGGTAAGCAACTGGAGTTTTGGCGAAGACGTTCACATCAAGTGGTTTGAAGGCGCAGAGCTTAATGTTTCTTACAATTGTATTGATCGTCACCTTGAAACCAGAGGTGATCAAGTTGCCATCATTTGGGAAAGCGACGATCCAAACCTAGATCGAAAAATCACATACAACGAATTACATGAAGAAGTTTGTAAATTTTCTAATGTGCTAAAAGATCGGGGTGTTAAAAAAGGCGATTGTGTATCAATCTATATGCCGATGGTGCCAGAAGCTGCCGTTGCCATGCTCGCCTGTACTCGAATTGGTGCGATGCACTCCGTCGTGTTTGGTGGATTCTCACCCGATGCACTGAGAGACAGGATCCTCGATTCAGACTGTCGTGTCGTTATTACTGCTGACCAATCAGTGCGTGGTGGTAAACGCATACCACTCAAAGCTAATGCTGATGAAGCCGTCAGTGCTTGTCCCAATGTTAATACGGTTATAGTCATCAAACGTGGTGGCGACCCTGTAAAATGGAATGGCAAGCGTGATATCTGGTATCACGAGGCAATGGCAAATGCTTCAGAGTATTGCGAGCCAGAAATTATGGGCGCAGAAGACCCACTGTTTATTCTTTATACCTCCGGATCAACTGGCAAACCAAAGGGCGTATTGCACACGACTGCGGGCTATCTATTGCAAGCAGCGATGACCCACAAACTGGTATTTGATTATAAAGACGGCGAGACATACTGGTGTACTGCCGATGTTGGTTGGGTTACGGGACATACTTATATTGTTTACGGGCCGCTCGCCAATGGCGCGACTACATTAATGTTTGAAGGCATTCCAACCTATCCCGATATCTCGCGATTCTGGCAAGTCTGCGACAAGCATAACGTCTCAATTTTCTACACTGCACCGACCGCTATTAGGGCTTTAATGAGTGCCGGTGATGAACCAGTCAAAAAGACATCGCGTGCCAGCCTGAGATTATTAGGTACAGTTGGTGAGCCAATTAATCCAGAAGCTTGGGAGTGGTATCACAAGGTAGTCGGCGACGAGCGTTGTCCAATAGTCGACACTTGGTGGCAAACTGAAACAGGGGCGCATATGTTGACGCCGTTGCCCGGTGCCACAGCAACCAAACCTGGGTCTGCAACGGTTCCATTTTTTGGTGCACAACCGGTATTGTTGGATGATGAAGGCAATGTAGTCGAAGGTAATCCTGCATCCGGTAATTTGGCAATGAAAGCTCCATGGCCTTCAATGATGCGAACTATTTATGGTGATCATAAACGTTTCTTTGAAACTTATTTCGCGTTGTACAAGGGGTATTACTTTACTGGTGACGGCGCTCGTCGTGACGAAGACGGCTACTACTGGATTACCGGTAGAGTCGACGATGTGTT
>JBLHNW010000214.1:0-6720 GCA_047622205.1 Paraglaciecola sp. | reverse complement strand
CGATAGCCGTATTTGCCATGAAATCACCATCCCGGCTGAATATACCAACGGTGCGCGACAAGGACATATTGTTGTTGTAGAAATATCTCAGCGGCCCCGTAAACGGCTCAATGCGATAGGTAAGGTAATCGAAGTCTTAGGTGAACACATGGCACCCGGTATGGAGATCGACATGGCTTTGCGCACCTTTGACATTCCCCATCACTGGCCAAAAGGCGTTAGCAAGCAAGTCAAAGACTTAAACGAAGAGGTGCCCGAGGAAGCCAAGCAGAATCGTATTGATTTACGTCAGTTACCTTTGGTCACCATCGACGGAGAAGATGCCCGGGATTTTGATGATGCTGTATTTTGCGAACCACTGGACAATGGCGGATGGCAACTATGGGTGGCTATCGCGGACGTAAGTTATTATGTGCGTCCTGGTGCGGCATTGGACAGTGAAGCGCAAAACCGAGGTAACTCTGTTTACTTTCCTGAGCAAGTGGTGCCGATGTTACCGGAAGTACTTTCAAATGGCTTATGTTCATTAAATCCGCAAGTTGACCGCTTGTGTTTGGTATGTGAGATGACAATAAGTGCAACAGGAAAGCTACAGGAGCATCAGTTCTACGAAGCGGTAATGAATTCCAAAGCCCGTTTGACTTACACTAAAGTGTGGGACATTTTACAAGGCAATAGCCAGTTACAGCAACGCTACGCCGAACAAGTGCCACATTTGCGTAATTTGCATGAAATGTATCGTGCATTGAAACGCACTCGTCAGCATCGTGGTGCTATAGAGTTTGAAACCCAAGAGAGTAAATTTGTTTTTAATGCTCAGCGTAAGATTGACACTATCGTGCCAGTCACACGGAACGATGCGCACAAGTTAATTGAAGAATGCATGATTTTGGCAAATGTATCGGCTGCCAAGACCTTGCAGAAAAACAAGGCCGAAGCTTTATATCGAATCCATGACAAACCGGACTCGGATCGTTTAGGGGCTTTTTTGGCTTATTTGGGCGAAGTGGGCATTAGCCACAAAATTGGCAAAGATGTTAGTCCACAGGACTTCACTGAAGTTGTGGCAAAAATTCAGGGACGCCCGGATCAAGAGCTTATCCAAACCATGTTGCTGCGTTCTATGAAACAAGCCGTGTATGATCATGAAAACATCGGACACTTTGGTTTAGCACTAGATTCCTATGCTCATTTCACTTCGCCTATTCGACGTTATCCAGACTTAGTTGTACATCGTGCGCTCAAGGGTATTATTGATCAGCAAAATAAGCGTAAAAGTAAATCTGGTGGCAAAGTTTATAGTGCAGAAGAAGTAGAATCTTTAGGCGAACAGTGTTCTATGACAGAGCGCCGGGCAGACGACGCCACAAGAGATGTAGCAGATTGGCTTAAATGTGAATTTATGCTCGACCATGTAGGTGATACCTTTGAAGGTGTTATTGCCTCAGTAACCAATTTTGGTTTTTTTGTGCGCTTGAGTGAATTTCATATTGACGGACTGGTGCACATTTCAGCCTTGAAAAATGACTACTACCAGTTCGATGCAGTAAAGCAGTACTTGATTGGTGAAAGCTCAGGCACAGTTTATCGCTTAGGTGACCCGCTGGAAGTGAAGGTGGCTGCTGTAAATCTGGATGAACGGAAAATAGACTTTCTCTTGGATGGTGTGCAACTGCCTGATAAAAGACCTGCTAAAAGAAACTCAGCAGCTAAAAAATCGTCTAAGCGCGGTGCAGCTAAAACTGAGGTTCAGGGCAGTGCTGATAAGAACGGTACGACGACGGGGGCAAAAAAATCAACGCCAAAACCACGTCGTGCTAAATCTGGTACCAAAGCTAAATCATCCAGACATAGGAATAAATAAGCATGGCGCAGCAAGAGTGGTTATATGGTATTCATGCCATTGAAGCAGTCATGGAAAGAGAGCCTGAGCGCCTAATCGAGCTATATATCCTCAAAGGTAGAGATGATAAGCCGATCAACAATATGGTTAGTCAAGCAAGGCAGTTCGGTATCTCGGTGCAGTTTTGCCAGCGTAAAGCATTAGATGAGAAAGTAAATGGTGAGCAACATCAGGGCGTTGTTGCAAGAGCAAGACCCGGCAAACAATATGATGAAAGTGATTTAGATAAAATTGTCGCAGACAGTGCTAAACCTTTTCTGTTGATATTGGATGGTGTGACCGACCCGCACAATTTAGGAGCCTGTTTACGTACTGCTGATGCAGCCGGTATAGATGCTATTGTTGTGCCTAAAGATAACTCTGTGGCTCTAACCCCAGTGGTGCGCAAAGTGGCAAGTGGCGCGGCGGATTTGGTTCCTCTCGTTCAGGTGACAAATCTCGCAAGAACAATGCGTGAGTTACAAAAAGCTGGTGTGTGGATTGTTGGTACGGCAGGTGAAGCCGAACAGAGCCTTTACGACTGTAAAATGGTTGGGCCTGTGGCTTTGGTCATGGGGGCTGAGGGTAAGGGGATGCGTCGCCTTACTCGAGAGCATTGCGACGAATTAATTAAACTGCCAATGGCGGGAACGGTTTCAAGCTTGAATGTATCTGTTGCCACGGGTATTTGTTTGTATGAAATTGTTAGGCAACGAGCTTAGTTTACTGTTAATACCGAGTAAAGGGTGTAAACAGCTGTGGAAATGTTCACGCCCTCATTTAAATACTCTAATAGATATTTGCCAGTAATTTCTTGGCCTCCGGCCTTGTCAAACAGGAATGAAGCGGTTTGTTTTTGAAATTTTTGAGTTTTGCTACTCGATTTTGTCCTTGCCAAACCCTCCCATCACTCGATATTTCTACCCTGCAATTAACTTCGTTTTCAGATTCAGTATAAATAAGGTTTACCTTCTCGCTTCTGCGTATTAGATCAGCATAAGGATAACCTTCTTGACTGTACATTTTTTCAAGATGATTTAGTTTTGCTAAACTATTGGAGCTGAAAAAAATACTTGCTACCAGTACAATGATAATTTTTAACGCTGACGTGTTACTAAGTTTTCTATCTGTGATTGTTGTCATGTATATGCCCTCTTGATTGTTGATAAGTCAAATATAGGCGGCTTAGTTCTCAGGGACAAACGATCAAATCTAATCTATACTTAAGAAAAACTTAAGTATAGATTAGCGGTATGCAAAAACTACCTCCCTTAAATTCTTTACGCTATTTTTTAGTAGCGGCACAATCCTTGAGTTTTAAAGAAGCAGCTGACAAGTTGTATGTGACTCAGGCGGCTATCAGCCAACATATTAAAACGCTGGAATCACATTTGGGGCGACAGTTATTTGTGCGCAGCAATCGGCAGGTTCAATTAAGTGAAGACGGCAGACGCCTGTTGCCTGATGTTCAACAAGGCTTTGACGCCCTTGCTCGAGGTGTGGCTTGCCTACAAGATGATCCTCAACCCAATATTTTGAATATTTCGATGATGCAATCTTTTGCGTTTCGTTGGATGGTGCCTAAACTCACCTCTTTCCAAAAGGCGTACCCTAATATCACTGTTCGTCTGGATCCAAGTAATGAGATTAAAGCTTTCGATAATAGCGATCTGGATTTGGCTATTCGCTTTGGCTTAGGTGACTATGCTGGGCTTGAGAGTCGTTTTTTAATGGCAGATAAGTTGTGTTTAGTATGTCATCCGGCCTTGGCTAATGAAGATTTAGTGCCCGAAGAAATGGCAATGCTTCCTATGTTAGAAGAAAGTAGCAGTGATATTCGGCTCGCATGGCAACATTTTTTTAAGTTAAAGGGGGTCGACGGTAATCAATACAAACGTGTTCTTAGTGTCGAAGATTCGAGCAGTATGATTGTTGAAGCTGCATTGGCAGGGCAAGGGATGGCGATGTTACGTTACAGCCTTATTTATCAGCAATTGCAACGTAAACAGTTAGTTAAATTATTTGAATATGAATACGCTTGTGAATATGCATATTATTTGGTCGCGCCAGTTCATCATTTTGAGCAGCAGAAAATCCAACAATTTGAACAATGGATTAAGCAAGAAATGCTACAGATTAAATAATTTGGCTCAATAACTTAGCCAAGCACAAGTTCCTCAAAGTGATTATAAACATGCATAACATGGGCACCGGCATATTCGATATGGTTCAGTTCACCGTAGGCAAAATGGGGCTGGAGTTCACCACTAAAACTATTGAATGCTTTAACTGCATCGACAAGTCTGGTGAGTGCTTGTTGGGTAAACCCTTCCGGATTAATTGGGGGAGCCCCTAGGATCGGTTCGCTTAAAGCATGAGACATGCTTCCTTGCTTAGCGAATAAACTAAACGCGCCCTTGCCAACGATTGATTTGAATATGTCAGATTTGTGTTGTGGGTAGCCAATCATACTGTATTCGATGCTTTGTGCTAAATGACTGAACGTCTGAAAGGCGTTCCACTCACCTGAAAATCTGATGTTCTGTGAGGACAATGCTTCCAAGGTTTGTAATAAAGTCGCCACCGATAAATCTTTTTTATTCTTCAACTGCCTTAACCATAAGCCCGCTCCAGCTGCGGCTGCTCCGCCAACCGCGATAGTTGAAATAATAAAACGTCTTCTATTCATTGATATTGACCTTATGCACTGCAATCGTTATAACTTTAGCAATAAAACTAAAGTATACATCAAGCGAATTGATTAAGGCCAAGCTATGTTATTAAAAACGCCACTGGAAATGCTCTATCACTGGGAAGATACCCGTCCCGAAACCGTGTATTTGAAACAACCTATAGACGATATGATGAAGGACTTTACCTGGCGAGAGACTGCACTGCAGGCCCGAAGAGTAGCCACAGGGTTAATTGCTCTGAATTTGCCGGCGGGTAGTAATATCGCTTTGTTGTCAAAAAACTGCGCAGAATGGTTTATTACTGATCTCGCCATTATGTTGGCCGGGCATGTGTCTGTGCCTATTTATTCAACTGCAGGTGAAAAGACCATAAAATATGTGCTTAATCATGCACAGTGTCCGGTAATCTTTGTTGGCAAGTTAGATAAAACGGTCGCACAAGTAGCGGCAATACCTGAAGGTATTGTTAAGCTGGGGTATCCATATTCCAATATAAGTGAAGATCCCAGCATTAAAATCGATCAGCATTGGCAAGAACTATTGCTTAACGAACCTTATATGGAAAGACCAGTACCAGCATTAGAATCAGTTATGAGCATTGTCTATACCTCTGGCAGTACCGGCGATCCTAAGGGGGTGGTGCACACTTATAATTCGATTTGTTGGGCGGGATATCACTCTCTGGACGAGCTAGGCGTCGACAATACCGACAGGGTATTGAGTTACCTGCCACTGGCCCACATTACCGAACGTGTCTTGGTTGAAGTCGCTAGTTTTTATTCGGGTATGCGAATCGACTTTATCGATTCCCTGGAAACGTTCGCTAGAGATGTCCGAAATACTGAGCCTACGTTGTTTATATCAGTGCCTAGATTATGGACTCGCTTTCAGATGGGCGTGTTAGCAAATATGCCTCAGAAAAAACTCGATTTATTGCTTAGCATTCCTATCGTCAGGGGAGTTATTGCGAAAAAAATTCGCACTAAGCTCGGTTTGCAAGAAGCAAGACTGTGCGCCAGCGGTTCTGCACCTATCCCGGCAGCCACCTTAGAGTGGTTTCACCGCATAGGAATCAATATTTCGGAGGGATGGGGAATGACAGAAAACAGCGCCTATGGTACCTGTTGCGTGCCTTTCAGAGCGGACAAGATAGGCTCTATCGGCAGAGCCTATAAAGGCGTTGATATTCGTATTGCCGAAGAAGGCGAAATTCAGGTGAAAGGGCCATGCAATATGCAGGGCTATTATTTGGAACCTGAAAAAACAGTTGAGGCGTTTACTGAAGATGGTTACCTTCACACAGGTGATAAGGGAGCAATGGATGCGGATGGTTATATAACAATCACCGGTCGTCTAAAGGAAATTTTTAAAACGGCAAAAGGCAAATACATTGCGCCTGTGCCTATTGAATCAAAGTTGATGGTCAACTCTATTATTGAGCAGGTGTGCGTCACCGGCCCCCAACTTAAGCAACCGATCGCCCTAGTAGTTTTGTCTGTTGAAGCACAGCAGCAAGATATTGAACAGATTGAGGCAAGTTTATTGGCAACCTTGCGGTCAGTGAATACCACTCTTGAGAGTCATGCAGTGCTGGATCACCTGGTTATTATGAGCGATGACTGGACTGTGGAAAACGGCTTACTCACACCCACCCTCAAGATCAAGCGTAGTATTTTGGAAGAACATTATGACGTGTTAATCAATACTGTTTATAAGAGTGATATTGTCCGCCAATAGTAAGTGACCTGAGTTCTGATTAAGCCACGCCTGTAAGCGCAGCTCTTTCTGCCCTTCTCAGCGTTGCTCACAATGCGTTTAGAGTGACTAGACAACATAGCTCGCGCCTTAGTAAGCACAGAAGTAGCAGCACTTACCCGTCGAATACAATGTTTATGCAAATCGTCACAACTATCACTTTGAAATATATAGGAAAATTATCTTTATCGACATTTTTATCCAGAATTCAGGTTAAGTATTTTGTAATCGAAACGACACTCAAATACAAACATGGTTCAGCCCCTTAAAGCAAAGATTGGGTAAAGTTTGTAAAGCCTTGGTAAAGGGCAGAACTTTGTTTCATGACTCTCATCCTAGTGGTTTACAACTTAGCCAATTACGGATGAAAATATTCATGTTCAAGAAATT
>JBLHNW010000213.1:0-6739 GCA_047622205.1 Paraglaciecola sp. | reverse complement strand
GTTAAGGTAACAGATTCCGAGACTGGAGAAATTATTAGGCAAATACCCTCAGAGGAAGTTCTACGTTTATCTGAGAGATTACAAAACTTACAACTTGATGTGGGTGCTGCTGTTGGGGTACTTTTCAATAAACATGTATAGTAGGTAGGTTCACTAAAAAGAGGTTTGTCATGTCTATCCAATCATTAGGCGTAGGCTCAGGTTTAGATCTTGAAAGTTTGGTCGCGCAACTACTTGACGCTGAAAGAGCACCAAAAGAAGCGCGTTTGGATCAAAAGCAAGAAGCTTTAGAGGCCGAAATTTCAGGTATTGGTCAGTTAAAGTCCAAAATGGAGGCTTTTCTCGATTCAGTAGACGAATTGCGCACAGATACCGCGTTGAACGGCCGTGAACCGACAATTGACAATCCTAGTGAATTTAATGAGCCATTTACCGCTGAAGCTTCCAATAGTGCGGTTGAAGGTTCTTATGACATTGCTATAACGCAAGTTGCAAGTGGTAGTCGTATCGAAACTGAAGATGCCGTTGACGGTGGATTTAGCAGTACTTCGGACTCGGTTTTATCCTCAGGAAGTGGCAGTTTAACCTTTAAAATTGGTGAGACATCGGACACATTTAGCATAAATGTAACCACTGGAATGACCCTGCAACAACTCAGTTCTGCGATTAATGCGTCGGCGGATAATTTTGGCGTACAATCGAGCATTATTGATACAGGAACCGACGACGGGGGATCCAAACTCGTATTTTCTTCTAGTGTTACGGGGGAGGGAAATGACCTTATCGTTGTCAACGACAATGATCTTGCCGATTTGGATAGAGTCTCCACTACAAATTCAACTGAAGCATCAACCTACTTATCTCCTATTATTTCTGCGCAAAACTCAAAAGCAACTATTGATGGTATTGCAGTTGAAAGCAAAACCGATAAATTCGAAAACACTATCGAAAATGTTGCATTTACAGCTAACGAGTTATCGGATTTAGCAGCAGATGGAGTCACTTTCTTAACTTCAAAATTGAACATCGGATTTGATGTAGAAGGTTTGGATAAAAAAATCCGCGATTTCGTTGATAATTTTAATGCCTTAAATGCCGAAATAACGGCCCTGACACGTTATGGTCTGTCTGATTTAGAAGAAGATGGTGCCCTAGCTGGCGACTCTATGGTCAGAAGCATACAACAAGGTATGGCCAGTATTATTGGTTCCAGTGTTGACGCTTCGGCATTAGGCGGTTTATTTCAACTGGGTATTGAATACAATGACGATGGTGATCTGGAAATCAGTGCTTCAGACAAATTTGGTTTTGGTAGTGGTGAAGATCGATTAAAAGAAGCTTTTGAAGATAATTTTGATGAAATTTCTGCTTTGTTCGCGGACTCGGACGACGGAATTGCAACAAGACTTCATGCCTACGTTAAAGAGTACACAACCTTTAGTGGGCTGTTGACGTCTCGAGAACGTACAGTCAAAGATCAGAAAGATGATCTTGCAGATGAACGGGAACAATTTGAATTGCGTATGATATCGTTTGAGCAAATCCTTCGTGATAAGTATTTAAATCTTGATCAAACGGTCGCTAGGCTTAATTCAACCAGTGCGGCATTATTTGCCTCTCTTAGCTAAAATACAGCGGCAAATACGCAGCAATTACGTGAATCATATTGGAACAAATACATGGCTTTAAAAGGTATCAATGCATACAAGAAAGGTAATCTTAAACAAGATATAGCGCAGGCTGATCCGCATAAATTAACGCTTATGTTAATGCAAGGTGCGCTTGACCGAGTAGCTATTTCAAAAGGGTGCATGGAACGCAAAGATTATGCAGGTAAGGCTGAGCACATGTCACGCGCTTCCGCCATTATTATGAACCTACGCGATACCCTTGATATGGCGAATGGCAGCGAAATATCTGTAAATCTCTTTGAACTATACGATTATATGATCCAACGTCTTATTGACGCTAATGTGCAGAATAACTTGAAGATTATGGATGAAGTGATTAACCTGATGTTACCAATAAAAACAGCCTGGTCACAAATCCCTGAAGCAGCCAAACAAGATGCTTACGAGATGCAAAGGCAAAAACGTCAAGCAGCGGTGTGAAAAAACTAACACTTAATCATTTATATACTCCATCTCAATTACTCAAAATCAATCAGAAGCTTAGCGAACTGTTTAGCATTACTGATTTTGAGGAATCAGAGTTTCTTAGGTTAGTGACGCTTCGAGAAGAAACAATCCTTAGTCACCTGTCAAGTCTTGACAAAAATGACATAAAGCAATTTTCTGAAGCGGAGTTAAAGGTTAATTCTGCCCTCCACGAGTTCGCAAGTAAATTGTCGAAAGCATCCCTAAATCAACTCACTGGGCTGCTGCGTGGTCGTAAAGCTGTTAAGAAATATACTTAATTATGCTAAAAAATATTCGACTTCATATTGAACAAGATGAAGATAAACAAGCTGCACTAGAACAAAAGCTGGCCTTACATATTACCTTTACCCAAAAGGATAATATTAATGCATTTCAGCGACAAATACCGTCAATGCTGCCCTATATAACAGGTTCCGTTAGTCAAAATATATCAATTCTGTGTAATAAATTTTCAAAATTTAATATTGTTGATTATGGTCAAGGTAGAGTCTTGTACGGTTTTGATCCTGAGGCTGAAGTTAGGGCCCAAGTTGAAGTGTTTAAAGCTCACAGTGATTATATAGATTTTACGTTGTCAGAAGTTGATTCTTGTCTCTCGTTGAAAGAGCCGGATTTACAGCTGTCTTCATTGGCAGCGTTTAGAAAACTACAGAAGAAAAAGGCTTTTCCGGAAAAAGCTGAACTCGTTGTAGTTTTGGGTATTGGTTTGGGTGAACACATAAAAATACTGCTTGAATCCGCTCAGATAAAACATTTGATTATTTATGAGCCTGAGTTGCAGTATTTTAGCTGTTCAGTGATGGCAACCCCGTGGCGGGAAATTCTGGATACCGCCAAAAAGAATGGCACGGCCATTTATTTCCAACTGGAGAAAGACGGGCGTGATCTCATAGAAGACATTGCAGAGCTAAGAGAACATTTTGACGTCTCGGGCTTTTATCTGTATCAACATTACCACAACCCCATTTTTAACTCTTTACACAAGGAGCTTACTGAGCACTCTTGGCCATATTTACTTGAAAAAGGAATTTCATTTTCATTGCACGAGGTGAATGATGATTATTGTCCGATATGGAGCACTCCAATCAAATTGATGGAGTATCAAAGCGTCGATAGAGAAGCCCAGTTATTTCAATCTAATCTCAAAGCATTTAAGAAGTATTTTCCTGATATTTATAAAGAATTTAAAGATTATTCGCCTAATAAATGGTTGCCGATATCGACTTATGATGGGCAAATAAATATCCTGAAAACAGATAGCTTAGTTACCTGGTATGGCAGTCAACCGGCAGATGATTGTATCGATAATTTCAACAATTATACGCAGCAGCCTAATAAAGATGGCTTACAACTCGGCTATAACGGGACAAAGCTAAAGGATTATATTCACTACAAATTTGTCAAAGAGACAGAAGAAATATTGGAGAGTCTGGAGGAAGAGGATGGGGGGCTTCCACAGACTATAAAATCCTTGATCATGTTTGGAATTGGAGTGGGTTATCAATTAGAAGAATTGATAAGCACACATAAGGTAGAGAAACTGTTCTTGTGTGAGCCGAACCGGGATTTTTTCTTTGCTTCTTTGTTTGCAATTGACTGGTCGTTAATCTTGCATACGATAGACGAACAGCAAGGTCGTATCTATATCAACATTGGTGATGATGGCACTAACTTGTTCCGTGACCTGCTGAGTCAGTTTTATGCCATTGGACCTTATATTCTCAGCCATACCTATTTTTATCAAAGCTATCACAATGCTTCTTTGAATCATGCCATTGGTCAATTACGAGAACAGTTGCAAGTCGTTATTTCCATGGGGGAGTATTTTGATCATGCCCGTTATGGCATTGCTCATAGCAAAGAGTCGTTGCTGCGGGAATATCCGCATATGCGCAAAAATCCTGCTAAATGCTTAAGTTACAAGGATAAGGAGGTCCCGGTTTTTTTTATTGGCAATGGCCCTTCGTTGGATCAAGCTTTAGATACCATCAAAGAATGGCAAGATAAAGCGATTATTGTATCTTGTGGTACCTCGCTCCAAGTCTTACGTAAAAATGGTATTAGCCCTGATTTTCATGCGGAAATCGAGCAAAACAGAACGACATTTGACTGGGCCGCAAGGGTGGGAGATTTCGAATTTTTGAAAGGTATTAGTCTGGTCTCGTGCAATGGCATTCATCCTGATACCTGTGACTTGTATAAAGATGTGTTGATCGCCTTTAAGGAAGGAGAATCTTCAACCGTTTCCACTCTTAAAGTCTTGGGTGAAGAGAAGTTTGAAACACTCAAGTTTGCGTTCCCAACAGTGACCAATTTTGCCTTGAATTTTTTCATTAAGTTGGGTTTTAATCAGCTCTATCTAATTGGTGTGGATTTGGGATTTGCAAACACCGACAATCATCATTCAAAACAATCCGGATATTATGATGAGAAAGGCAAACCACTCTATGATTATGCAGAACGAAACAATACTTCGTTGGTGACACCGGGTAATTTCAGAACCACAGTGTTTACTAAACAGGAATTCAAAATTGCCAGAATGGTGATGGAGCAATCACTGGCAGCAAGCAAGGTGGATTGTTATAACACCAGTGATGGCGCAAAAATTGCTGGGAGTATGCCATTGCCCTTGGACGATATTTTACTTTTGCTTAATAATTCTGATAAACAAAGCTGTCTGACTAATATGCGCAATAACTGTTTTGCGGTTAAGTCCAGCATCGATTTTATTCGGGAATATAAAAAAGTGTTCTCTGAACAAACTTTGAGCAAAGAAATGTCTATGTTCAGAAAACGGCTTGCGGAGCCTATTGACAATTTTGAGCAAGCTGAACTGTTAGTAGAAACCCAAAAGACAATGTTGTTTGCGTCTTATCAACACAGTGACTCGCTATTGTTTTATTTATTATATGGCACTGTCAATTACGCGAATGTGGTACTCAACAAAGTCGCATATTCTCTCAATGATGGCAGCTTTTCATCAAGTAAGTTTAATCAGGCAAGAGAACTGTGGTTAAAATATTACGACAAAATTAGTTTTGCGAGTCAACAACAGTCTACTGAATATGACACCTCGACCTCATTCACTATTCAACGAATGACTTCGTGTATCAATAATGCGGTTAAAAATAAGAAGGTGTTGGTTTTATCTGAATCCAATAGAATTAATAAATTAATTAAACTGTGCGTAAGTAATTGGGGGCTCGAATTAGAATTCACCTTTGTATTACATGACTCTTTTATAGAGTCGAACGAGGATTATAAAAACCAATTTGATTACATTATTTTTTATGCGGATAGTGACTTTAATAGTCGATTTGAGGCATTTGAAAACCTATTTTCTGAAGGTTTCAGTGCGACTCAAGTGTTGTGTGTGACAAGTACCAAGATAACTCAGGCGCGGTTTACTTGCGCCCCTAAAAATGTTTGCTTTTTTTACACGCCAGGCAATATAGATAATGCCAACACGCCATACGAGTGCAATGATCTTAGGCGGGTCGTGCTTTCCTTATTGCATTTGTCGGATATAGAGGATTTTGCGTTGTTGATCCCCAAATATACTTTTTCCGAGAATACAAGCGCGGACGCTTTGATCGTTCTTGATGAATATGACGATATCAATTTTTATGATCTTAAATTACTCCAAGGTACGCCAAAAAACTTCCACAATTTTCAAGCAGGAATAATGAATAATGGAACTCGACCAGCATACTCTGGTTGTGGCTTGACTCAAGCTAGTCTGACATTCAATTTTGTTAGCGATGAGGTTTTGGATAAAACTAAAAGGCAGTTATTGGAAAACCACCCATACCTAAGGGAAAACGAATATGTTTAACGATAAATCAATATTGATCACAGGTGGCACAGGCTCTTTTGGTAAGCGCTTTATTTCACACTTACTTAAGACTTATGCACCAAGAAAGCTGATTATCTATTCCCGTGATGAGCTTAAACAATTCGAAATGCAGCAAATATATAAAGCATCATGTATGCGCTATTTCATTGGTGACGTCAGAGACAAAGAACGTCTCAAGTCCGCAATGCGAGATGTGGACTACGTGATTCATGCCGCCGCGCTTAAGCAAGTTCCAGCGGCTGAATACAATCCCAACGAGTGTATCAAAACCAATATTTACGGCGCGCAAAATGTAATAGACGCAGCGATTGAGACCAATGTAAGCAGAGTCATCGCTTTGTCCACCGACAAGGCGGCTAACCCTGTCAATCTTTACGGGGCGACAAAACTTGCCTCAGATAAACTATTTGTTGCCGCAAATAATATGTCTGGCGCTACGGGCCCCCGTTTTGCCGTTGTTCGTTACGGTAATGTGGTCGGGTCGCGTGGCTCAGTTGTGCCTTTTTATCGTAACTTAATAGCTCAGGGTAAAACGACTTTACCCGTAACTCATGCTGAAATGACACGTTTTTGGATCACTTTGGATGAGGGGGTTGAGTTTGTGGTACAAAATTTTCAACGCATGCAGGGAGGCGAAATTTTCGTACCAAAAATCCCCTCAATTCGTATTCTTGATCTGGTTGAATCAATAAGTGGTAAACGAGACTATGAGATTGTTGGGATT
>JBLHNW010000212.1:0-6774 GCA_047622205.1 Paraglaciecola sp. | reverse complement strand
TCAATCACCTACATGTATGATCCTCAGGCAGCTGAGCGTATCTACAAAAACTTTCCTGAGGCAAAAATCATCGCCATGGTAAGGGACCCAATTACACGTACATACTCTGATTATCAGCATTTTATTCGCAAGGGTGATGTACCCAAAGATTATCCTTTTTCTGAATATATACGCGACAATGAAAAATTGAAATTTGGCCATTACAGCACCTATCTGGAGCCCTTTTACAAGGTCTTCCCCAAGGAAAATATTTTAGTATTGGTGCTTGAGGAAATGCAGCATGACTTGGCTGCCTGTTATCGACAGGTATTCGAATTTATCGGTGTAGAAGATCCGAGCTTTCTTCCGGAAGGAGTAGCAGATAAACGTAATCAGAGTACTAATTATCGTTTCTTAAAATTAGAAAACATATTGGTTAGAACATACCGGTTTATGGCACGTCGCGGTCTCACTGGATTTGCCGAGCGCCTAAAACGCTCAGGAGTTGCACAATTTATGCGCAAATTAAACTCAACTTCACGTCCTTTACCAGAAATGGATGAGGAGAGTAAACAATTACTAATGCAAGCATTTGCTGATGAACAAGATAAATTGGTTCAACTATTAGGGAGGAATGCACAAATATGGACTCGTTGAAAATGAAAGGGCAAGGTGCACTCTCCTTGCTAAACAAAGTACCAACTTTACGACGTATCCTTATTCGAGGGCCTATAGTTGCTTTGTGCTCTATGGGCGGCGTGGGTTCTACTGCCTTGGGTCGTCATATTGGTTCGATTTCGGATAAAACCACACGAGAACATGCCCATTCCCCGATTGTTTATGACAATGAGAAGCAAATACGACTTGGTTACGTTTTCGGAAATCCTTACAACAGCGTTTTATCAGTGTTCCGTCGCGGCTATCAAAACATGAATACCCAAGCAATGAATGTGGACAGTGGCGTTGAAATTGCTGATCTTAAAGGAATCGAAATTGAAGAGTATTTACAACGTGGAGTTGATGAGTTTCGTTTAGATCGCCAGCTCACTAATTGGTCTGACCCAAAACTTACTAAACACCCAACCATATTGATTAAATATGAAGAATTAGCAGACAACATCGATCAGGTACTTGAATTTTTTGGTTGTGATAAGCCGTTCGAAGTCAGAACACGTTCGTCATCTTGGGATACTCAGCCAGCTAATATTGTTAGCGGATTAGTAGATATGTATGGCGGTTTTAATAAGCGTGTGGAGGAAATGCCGGCGATTACCGTTTTGCAACCTCAGTTAGCGGGTCAAGGTGCAGTAGATAATGACTGAACAAATGAAGCATAAAGTTATCATGGTTGCAGCATGCCCATTTCCAGCCAATCATGGTTCTCCTGGGGCGATCAGAGAAATGTCTGAGGCTCTGGTTGAATTGGGTCATGAAGTGCATATTTTGACCTACCCGATAAAAGAAGATATTCCTGTTATAGGGCCAATCATTCATCGTGTGAACTTCCCGTTTTTGAACAAAAATAAAGTCACAGTAGGCCCGGCATTAGAAAAGTTTATTTACGATCCGCTGATGGTGTTCAAGCTCATATGGTTGATTTGGCGCCACAAGATTGATGTTATCCACGCGCATAATTATGAAGGTGCGCTTATTGGTTGGTTCGCCAAAATCGTTACTCGACGACCTATGCTGTATAACGCGGTCAATAACATGGTAGATGAACTGGTTACTTATGACTTTGTATGGTCGAAAAAATTCGCATCGAAATTGGCGGTTCTCCTCGATAAGACGATCCCATTCGGCGGCGATTTTATTATTGCGGTATCAGATTCTTTAAAAGAATATTTGATCAAGTTGGGGATCACTGAGGAAAAAATTCAGGTATTGCCCTGCGGTGTTAATGCCAAAATGTTTGCGAACAAAGAGAAGGCTGAGGCAAGGCAAAAATATGGTTATGAGGTGGACGACAAAATCGTTATTTACACCGGCAGTCTTGACCACTTTCAGCGCATTGACTATCTGCTCGAGGCTACGGCATTACTTAAACCAAAAATTAAAAATCTAAAACTAATTTTGTCAGCCAATATTGCCAATCCAAAAGATTTGATAAACGTGAAGCAGCAAATGGATGACTTAGATATTGCTGATATAACAACTATCGTTGAAGGTCTCCCGCTGGAACAGCTGCCTGAATACCTTGCACTTTCTGATGTCGCGACATTACCCAGAACAGATTGCCCGGGTCACCCTGTTAAAATTCTTAATTATATGGGGGGAAATGTTGCGATTGTTGGATTTACGGGCGCTGCTAAAGGTTTGCATCATATGAAAAACGCATACCTGGCAGAGGATCATAATGTTCAGCAATTTGCAGAAGGGATCGAATTGTTATTCTCCAAGCCGCAGATTGCTGAAGAACTTGCCAATCAAGCGCGTAAGACTTTGGGTGAGTTATATGAGTGGAAAGTGCTATGTAAAGGTATCGCTATTATTTATGAAATGCTTAGAACCAAAGATTTTGAATCAAAAAGAACTCACCTGAATCATTATATTAAGAGCAGTTACCAACCAAAGTTTTGGGATCAACGAGATGAGCAATCATCGGAAGTAGATGAAGAATTCAAAAACTTACGTAGTCAGACGCGTCGAGCGACGTCTGAACGAATCGATTTTATAGAACGCAGGAAAGTGATCGATGCTGAATAAGCAGGAAACTTCAGCGGGTGACATCTTGCCTTTGGTTTCCTTGCTAGGTTTCACAGCATTGCGGATTGATCTACGTCGGAAACGTCAGCATTACACTAGGGTAGATAACTTCGTTAATAAGTATATTAAAATGACCCTACAGTGGGGAACACTGGCGGTTATGGCGTATCGGTTTGAACAGCAGTTACTGGCCATTCGGCCGACGTTATTGGGTCAATTGCTGCATCCTATTGGTGCATTAATGGCGGCATTATTAAGAATTTTTACAGATATTTACATTAATCCAAGAGCAGTCATACAGGAAGGTCTGATAATCCATAATTTTGCTGGTATTGATCTGGATCCAAAATCTGCCGGCCAGAACCTTACGGTAAATCAAAATGTCTGCATCGGTGAAGATTTTTCTGCTAGTGGTAGACCTGTGATTGGGAATAACGTATTTGTTGGCGCAGGTGCAAAGATTTTAGGAGCAGTCACTATCGGTAACGATGTTGTTATTGCTGCCAACGCATTAGTGACAAAATCGATTCCGGACTGTTGTTCGGTGGTCGGCGTTCCAGCACAAATTGTTTCTCGGGGAGTCACAAGTGATTACCTGAGTTTTAACACGGATTAAATTTAGTTATGTACAAGGCTTGGGTATGAAAGTATTGATTTTGGCGGGAGGACTTGGAACACGATTACGATCAGTGATTAACGACGTGCCTAAGCCTCTGGCGCCGATTAACGAAATTCCCTATATTGCCTACATATTAAAAGCTTTGTATCAAAAAGGCCTCACTGAGGTGATTTTGTCTGTGGGTTACAAAGCGCAGCACTTTACTGATTTCATCGAGCGACATAAGCAACAACTGCCTGATATGGAAATAACTTTACTCGTTGAACCTCAACCATTGGGAACCGGTGGTGCCTTACGTTATTGCTATGGTAAGTATCCTGCCGATAGTTACTTGATATTCAACGGCGATAGTTTTTGTGATTTTTCTCTTGAAAAGATACTCTCAATGGGCGAACAGCATGGTTCGGCTTTAGTTGTTGCTGAGGTTCAAGACGTTAGTCGTTACGGGGAGGTAACGGTTTTCCCGGATGGCAAGGTAAAAGCGTTTCACGAGAAAAAAGAGAGCGGGGAAGGTGGCATGATAAATGCTGGAATTTACTATATTCCTTCGCACTTTGTTGCCCAATGTGAAGCACAAAAACACTTTTCTTTGGAACATGAAATCATACCCAAGTTATTAGAGTCGGGTCTATATGCAGTCAAGGCAATAGGAGAATTTATCGATATTGGTGTGCCCGAAGATTACCAAGCGATATGTGCAGATCCTGCGCATTTCTTTGAGAATGTTCCCAAGTGGTCACAGGTACAGATGGAGTCGAAAGTTGAATAATATGGGCTGTAAGATTGACCAACGATTTTCGAATAGGCTGAGTCATTGATGTTGTTCCGTTTAATGTTATTAGCAACGATTGGTTTTATATCTGCCTGCAGTGTAGCGAATTCTAACACCAGGGCCGTTTCGGCGGTGGGAGCTGATCCGGTTCAAAGGGAAAAGCTAGTTATTGGCGATTCACCTAAGGGCATCTTCGTCAGTTCTGGGCCCAATGTCAGTGACAGCGTATTATCGCAAAAGCATGTTGTCGGAAATTTAATTCGTGTTGGATGGGATCAGGTAGAGGCTTCTCCGGGAAAGTATGATTTTTCCAAAATCAAAGCAAAGATCGAACAGGCTAAAAGACTTAACAAAAAAGTGACTTTGAGTGTATTAAACGGCCCTAGAGCCCCTCAATGGCTTTATAAGCAGGGAGCTGTGCCGTTTAAGTATGAATTTCGCAATAAGTTTTCTCACAAGGGCAACCGTGATGAAGTGATACCCGTGCCGTGGGACCCGGTTTATTTGAAACATTGGTTAGAATTAATAGCTGCTTTGGGAAATACGTTTGCACATGAAAGTACAATTGAACTTGTGCATATCACTCATTCATCAAAAAATGGTTTTGAAATGCATTTGCCTGAAGAAAGAGTCAAAGGTCGTCGGGAATCGATGCACTCCGGACCATGGAAGGAAGCAGGTTTTAGCGAATCGCGTTACATAGATTCACTGAAAAAGATTACAGATGCGTTTTTAGTGGCTTTTCCAAAACACTCCGTGGACATAGAAATTCACCCTGTATTGAATTCACTTAATCCGGCTAAAAGCATTTATGCATATGGTTATCAGCGTTATGGTAAACGATTTGGTTTATTGGCTGCATGGTGGAGCGGTAAACCACAGAAATGGAATTCAGATCTAACAAAGCTGCTCACAGAAGCTTGCCAGCAAAGTTTCTGTGCTATACAAATGATTGGAAATGAAACCAAACATCCTGATCGCTTACTTGGAGGCAGTTTGCTGGAAGCGATGAGTGATGCTCGGGATAAAGGGGCAAAATATTTTGAAGTGTGGGATATTGATTTGCGCAATAAGAAGTTAGAACCACAACTGGAACAATTTAGTCGTTCATTAAACGATTAGAGAAAGAGCAGCAATAGAATATGGCAAGTACTCTTGGACACGCGTTATGCGGTATTGATTGCTTACTATTGAGTAGGATGATTTGGCCTGAATTGGCACCAAAAATTGTAGTCACAACTGTTTTTGGTGCAGCGTTTATAGCTAATGTTCCTGATTTGGACTTGTTGGTTGGTCCTATTTTGGGAGAACATCCACATTATATGCATGGACAAATGACACATTCACTAAGTTTTTCGGTGTTTGTCGGGGTGTTTTTTTTGTTGGCAGCTAGGCTCTCAAAAATTGAGGTAAAACATTCTGCGGTTTGGGCTTTGTGTGCATTTAGCGGAATATTAAGTCATGTTCTGATTGACTGGTTCACCGGCCCTAATCCGGGTATGAATCCGAGTTTTGGAACGATGATCTTGTGGCCGTTTTCAGAAGTGCGTATTCAGGCATCAGTGACGATGTTTTTGGGGCCTGAGCATGCTTCTTTGGATGAATTGTTTTCTTTGCATAACCTGTGGGTGATGACGAGAGAATTAATTGTTTTTGGTGGATTTGGCGTGTTACTTTTAGCCTTATCCAAAAGATTGAGAATAGAATTAAAGTCGTTTTGGCAAAATATGTTTGCCAAGCGTGAAGAATAAATCAGGAGTTTCAATGATCGACAATAACGAAAATACAGCAACTAAGTCGCAAAAAATATTATCTATTTCACTATTAGTAATATTGGTTATTGCTCTTGTGGTTATGGGCTTTTGGGCGGTTAATATTGTTTCAGCTCATCTAAAAAGTACTAATGCAACTTTCGCCAGAGACAACAATGCACCGATTCCGGTTGTGACTGCCTTGGTTGAGGCGAAACCGGTTTCAGCAAATATAGTGACTCAGGCCATTTTAGTTGAAAATCAGCTGTTACCAATCTATGCGGCAACTGCATCCTTAGTGCAGGATGTACATGTCGAAGTAGGTAGTTTGGTTAAGAAAGGTCAGCCTTTGGTCACTTTCCGCTCGGAATTACTGAAAGCCAATGTGGATTTAACTAAGTCATTGTTGGATATTGCTCAGGAGGATTATGAAGATTCTCTGCGCAGTTTCGCACAAATCAAAGATTTATTTAGCAATAACCTTGTAGGTCAGGATAAGTTCAATAGAGCTACATTAGACGAGAAACAGGCCAAAGCAAAGCTGGCTAATGCTCAGTATGCTTTGATGAAATCTCAGTTGAATTACTCCCAGGTTAAATTAACCGCACCAGTGGGTGGAATTGTCACAACAGTTTCGGTATTCGAAAACACGTTGGCTAGAACCAACTCTCCCCTCATGACCATAAGTGTGACTAATCCTATCTATGTAGAGGCCAAAGTGGCGCAAAGGCATTTTAGCGAACTGTCACCAGGACAGCAGGTTAAAGTGACACTAGATGCTTTTACCAATCAAGTATTTAGTGCAGAAGTATTACGTATCGGTAATGAGGTCGACAAAAAAAGCAATATGGTGTCGGTTTATGCCAAGCTGGACAATCCCGATCTCGCACTTAGACCGGGAATGGGCGGAGCTGCCAATATCGAATTACAAGCCGCTAATAACAGCG
>JBLHNW010000211.1:0-6814 GCA_047622205.1 Paraglaciecola sp. | reverse complement strand
TAAATCTGTAGATACAAAATTGGTTACGGCAATCGCACCTGTCGATTCAAGCGATGTTATATTTAAAGCCATTTCAGCAACCAGTTTCCTGACGTAATCTTTTAGTTCTAGGGTCATTACTTGGGCAGGAGGAGCAAACGTAGCGCTCTGGTACATAGAATTAGAATGACTTACTGCTTTTTGCATGCTCGTGCATCCGCTTAGAACGAATAACAAAATAATGCAGAGAGTAAAAAATAACTTTATCAACTTTAAATCCCCAATTGGTATAATAACTATACTTTCTAAGCAAACTAAGCAAAGTACATGCCACTCAACATGTTTATCTTATAAAGTTAATGCGGTGCACCTTCTGTGATTTACAAAAGAAAAAATAAGTTATTTGAAAAGTATCAGATAACGCAGCTAAGAAATATTTTAATCAAAACCTAATAGCCTTATAACACCTTAATCGACATTCACTAGTAAAACATGAGCTATGCAAACACTATTCGCCTATAAGTTTAATCCCATCATTCAAGTCACTCTTAAGTAGCGCTTTGGTTACATCTGAAGGCAAAAACCCCTGAGCTGAGGCCACTACTTGTTTTGACTTCATTCCGACGATACGAGCGTTTACCAAGACCCCACCCAGGCTTTTCGTTAATGTCCCAAGCAGCACATATTCAACTGAGTGCATTGCTTGCAGTTCCAAAAAGTCTCTGCTGAGAACAAAGTCGCCTGATTCGGTGACACGCAGATAATCGCTGGTTTTAAAATCTATAATTGGAATGCCAAACTTATGTATTTCGTGAATAAAACTTTCGGCTAATTGTTTTCCCAAAAGATCTGAGCTTGCATAATCACTATCTAAATATACAAAACTAGTGACAGCCATTGGTGTAGTGGAACTAACAGATTGTAAGTTACCCACTAAGTCTTGCATAATTCCTTGAATATAATGGTTTATATTTCTATTCTTAGGATTCGTTTTATGGGCTAATTTAACGCCTGAACCGAAGTGATTTTTGTAACGCCTCTGAAAATTTGCACTGGCTTCCAAAGGTGTGACTTGATCATCTGAGCCAGACTGCTGTAGTGATGTATCGCCACTCTCATTATATACTTCCTGGTTGCCGTTCTGATCGTATTGGCCATATTGTGAGTCGCCTTCCAATGACGTGCAACCGCAAAGAACAACACTTACTAACAAGAATAATTTTGATATATTCATTTTTGGCTCTCCTAATATTCATTACGATATATTTGATTGTTCTTAAGTGACACTTTTGACCTGCTCCACATAATGTCATTGGGCACATAATCAGTCGCGGCAGCGAGTACGATATTATCCGGAACTTGTATAAGTCGAATGTTAATCATTGTGCTGTCTTCTTGTGTTGTATAAGTGCCAGTCAGAAAATAGTCTGCTGAAATATTATTATTAAGTTCGCTAATATCTCTACTTAACATTTCATCGGCTTGTTGGCCGATTTTAATAGCTGGCATGGTTTTATATTCAATTACTTTCATTCCAGCCTGTGTCGCAAATGTCATTAAACTCTCTTGAATTTGAACTCCCAATGCAGAATCAAGAGGCAATGTGCCGCCGCTACTGGTAAATGCCGGTAAAATTGTGCCTATCGCCACGGTTTGTGTAATATCTATGGTTTGGGATGTGCTAAACAATTGTCTTGCGAGATTTTCAACCTGTCGATGCAAAGCATCTTGCTGGTGATGTATTTGTGTAGGTTTGTCTGAGTGACTTTGGCGACTAGTAGTACAAGCTGAAATCGATAGTCCACAAAACACAATCAAAAATAAATTTCGCATAATTTACATTTTTAGAATAATCATATAGTGAGAGCATAGCAATTAGGGTGCCAATAGCTGACGGAGAAATTTAAGTACTACTCCATAAGCCCTTCCGATAAAAAAGTATGCATCTCAATCTCGCAATTCCCCCTTTACAGAGTATTGCACTGTTTGACCAAATTCTTAGTTTTCTCACCAACCTTTGTGCTTTATGCTGCGACTAACATGTACCTTATTCAATAATATCTTTATTTTTCATTGGCTTAAAAATCTGGCATAGAGTCTGCTGTAACCGCCTTAGGAAAACTCGATACACATACAATCCCAAAATCATTGGAATTGCACGGCGGCGGCAAACGAATGAGACCCCTTGAGCTTAGTCCGCTAAGTGATTGGAACGAATGAGAGTAGCCAGCAAACATGCAGGTTCAATGATGAAGGGTATAAATGATAACAATAGGAACAAACATGAGCCGAAATTTAATAAAAACCTCTGCACTACTCATCCTCACAAGCACACTTAGCACTGGCTGCATTATCCATGTTGATAGCAATGGACATGGAGGCCACAACAACGGCGAAGTTAGCAGCGTTTTTGGCAGCCTTGAGGTCGGCGAAGGAAAACAAGTAAGTGACGTATCATCAGTCAACGGCGGTGTGACAATTCGTGATCATGTTAGAGCTGAAGATGTAGAAACAGTAAATGGCGATATCGAATTAGGCGACAATGTCTCTGTGCATTCTGTGGAAACAGTAAATGGCAGTATTGAAACAGGTCATCACTTTATTGCACGAGGCAATATCAGCACTGTTAACGGCGGTATTAGCATTCTGGCTGATTCAACTATCGACGGTGATATCTCTACTGTAAATGGTGATATCAAACTAAATAATGTTGCCGGTGGCGCGGATATCGAAACTTATAACGGCAGCATCTTCCTTACAAATAACTCTGTAATTAGTGGCAATATCGTCTTTGAAGCGCGTGACACAGACTCATGGAGCTGGAATCATAATGATGATAACCCGCCAACATTGAAGATCGATAGCAGTTCAAATGTACAAGGAAAAATCATTCTTAAGCGAAAAGTAAACCTGGAGTTTGAAAACCCAGCGCTTAATGACAAGGTTGAACAACACTATCAAAATAAGCAATAGTCTTTAAGCTCGACAAGTACGCATATTGCTGCTGCAGTTAATGCCACCCAGGGCAAATAGTCGTAGGTGGGCTTACAGGAAACTCTCAAGTAGAGTTTGTGATAAGTGGCACAAACAATGGGCGGCTTGCATTTTTTGCATCAGGTGATATTTGTGGTGAACCCTCAGGTTCTAAATCACCATAAATATTGCGGCAACGCCAGTCATCAGCAAGATCAGCCAACGATATTGTTTTATTGGGATCCTTTTTACAATCCAAATTCCACAAAACGCACCTAGGGTAATAAAAGGTAAACCCGTTAGGTTTAAGAAGAATGAATCCAGACTAATGGTTTGCCAACTAAATATATGAAAAGGAACTTTAAATAGGTTGATGATCAGAAAGAACCACGCTGCTGTTCCAATATATTCATTTTTTGGTAGGCGCATACTCAACAAATATAGTGCCATGACCGCTCCCGCGAGATTACCAATCATGGTAGTAACACCACCCAAAAACCCCATTAGAATCGCAAACCATAGGTAATCGGGAATTTTCTCATTGCCGCTAGTTTCCATCCACAGCATTATTGCCAAGCTGATAAAAATAATGATCCCCATGCTTAATCTAAACATCTGATCATCTATGTGATTTCCCAACAAAGTACCGACCAGCACACCTGCAGCCGCGGAGGGAAACAACTTGACTAAATAGTTCCAATTAGCGTGACGATGGTAATACTTAACCGCAAATAAATCCGCCATGATTAGCATTGGCAACATCAACCCTGCGGACTCTTTACCACCAAAAATCGCCGCGAGTAAAGGCACGGCAAACATCGCCGTACCAGATACTCCTGTTTTCGCCATGCCAATTAAAAAGGCAACTAAAAATAACAATGCTAATGAGGTAAAACTTAGTGAGTAAGAAAACAACTCAAACATCGGACATGTCAGATCCAGGTAATTTTATACTTAATTTTGCCAGTTTCTCATAGTGGGGTTTGACCTGTTCCACAACATCAAGTTGCTCGGCGTTAAGAGAAAAATCGCTAGCAGAATACCTCCCAAACCCAGTAGACTTTTCAACACTATGATACCAATGCTTAGCCCATATTCCATCGCTACGCCTAGCCCCATCTGGCCAATTCAGCATCTTAGGATCAAACGCTATATTAAGGCGTTGGCATAATTCAGATAGAATAAATTGTGGATCTTTCAAGACGTCATTAGAGTCAATAACCGGAATAGTCTGCCCGGAAATTTGGCTGATCTGTTGATACAATTCAGCCTGTCTGATAATGCCAATATCTTCTGCATTGCATACACCTCTACTATTGGTATATGAATTAATTACCTGAGCTGGATCGCGAATTAAAAAACAATGTTTAAGGTCTTTGGTCCAGGACAAATCCACGTCATTTAACATGTGATGAGTCATATGCTTTTGATATTGGATATTGGTTTTGCAGGAACTATCACTCAATTGCTTTGCCACCTGGGCGAAATCACTACTTTGGCTCTGCAGAATTTCTTCAAAGAAAGGATGAGGGCTTTGTGTCTGACTTAAATAGAACGCGTAAAACGGCTCATCAATCACTTCACAGTCTGGGCGATTCTCCCAACTGCGCATCATAGCAGTAGAAATATTTCGTGGACCAGACCACATTGCGATACGTGTCATCATCTTTTAAATACCCTATGTCTGTGACTCAATCAATGCCAAATAAAGTTGCTGTAAGCGTTTTATCATCGGGCCTGCAGCGACAGGATCTCCCTTACCAATCATCCGCCCATCTACTTGTTTTACTGCTGACAAGCCAGCAAAAGTACCGGTAATAAAGACTTCGTCAGCAGCGTACACATCCGCCAGGGTGAAATTGCGTTCAAAGACAGGGATATCATTGGCTTTGCAAAGATTGATCACATTACGTCTGGTAATGCCGTCTAAACAAAAATCCCCTGTTGAAGTCCACACCTCACCGTCACGAGAGATAAAGAAGTGAGTGGAATTACAGGTTGCAACAAAGCCGTGGGGGTCGAGCATCAATGCCTCATCAGCATTTGCTTTAGCGGCCTGAATGCAGGCAAAAATACAATTGAGCTTTGAATGAGTATTTAACTTAGGATCTTGCACATCAGGGTAACCTCTGCGCACATGGCTGGTAAACAAGCTAACGCCCTGTCCCGGTGCTTGCTCGATCGCTGATTTATGCTCCGCTATGATCACAATAGTTGCAGCTGAAATCGTCACTCGAGGATCTTGGTAAGGCGTGGCCTTAATTCCTCGCGTCACCATCAAACGTACGTGCACGCCATCATGCATCTTATTCGCTTCACAAGTCTGTTTGATGCGCAAAACAAGTTGTTCTGGCGCTAGACCAATATCCATATCAAGAGCTTTAGCGCCGTCATATAATCTGCGCATATGCTGTTCGATGAAAGCCAAGTGTCCATCGTGCAGACGGATCCCTTCCCACACACCATCGCCCAAAATGAAACCACTGTCAAAAACGGATATCTTTGCTTCATTACGAGGAAACAACTCGCCGTTAATATTGATTAAAATCGAATCGTTTCGAGGATCTTGCTGATATTGATGTGTACCGGATGCCATAGTGATTAACTTTTTTATACTTGAAAGATGAAGAATTTAGCATAAAAAAACACGAGGGTTTAAGTAAAATGTTTTGAGAAACAAGCCCTTTGTATTACATAAGTGAAATATCTAAGTGCTTGTTTCTCTAATATTCAAGAAGGTTTTTTGTTTTTAGCCAGAGTCACGCGATGTTTCTTCACAGAACGACGCATTCTGGTGATTTTGATGTGATCCAATTTAGTATCCACATCTTCCACATTAGATTCGGTTTCGTTCGCTAAATTTACGCTTTTACGCAGAACATTTAGGTCTTTGAGAGGTAATTCAATCCAGCCACCCTGGGGCAAATTCTTTTGTAAGTTAAGTTCGCCATATCGAACCCGGATCAAGCGGCTTACCTGCAGGCCTTGTGATTCCCACAAACGACGTACTTCGCGATTTCTGCCCTCAGAGAGCGTGACGTTGTACCATTTATTTATACTGTCTTCGTCCCCCGGTTTTTTAGTCACTAATGTAAATTTCGCTTTGCCATCTTCAAGCTCTACGCCTTTACACAGACGGCTTATCATTGGCTGGTCTACTTCACCAAATACCCGTACTGAATATTCCCGTTCAATTTCATGACTGGGGTGCATCAAACGATTAGCCAACTCACCATCATTGGTAAACAATAACAATCCACTGGTGTTCACATCCAAACGCCCTACAGCGATCCAGCGGCCGTCTTTAATTACAGGCAAACGATCAAACACAGTCGGCCTACCTTCGGGATCTTTGCGGCTACATAACTCACCTTCAGGTTTGTTATACATCAACACCCGGCATATTGCTTTTTCTTGACGGTTTGTTAGTAGATTACCATCTACGCGAATCTTGTCTGCCGGCTCGACTCTATCACCGAGCGTAGCTATTTTACCATTGACCGAAATACGTGCCTGCGCTATCCATTTTTCCATCTCGCGGCGCGATCCTTGGCCGGCATTTGCTAGCACTTTTTGTAATTTTTCACTCATTAATGTATCTGCTCTTGATTATCTGCATTGTTTCCAGGTCCACTAGACTGGTCGCTATCTGCTTCCGGGGGCGTTAAACCTGTCGATTGTTGTTCGTTACTCATTTTTTGATCGAGTATGTTAAGTTCGTTTTTAATTTGTGTATCTGTAAAGTCCTTTGTACTGGGTAATTCACTCAAACTCTTTAATGAAAAATAGTCTAAAAACCCCTTAGTAGTAGCGTACAACGAAGGTCGACCGGGAACCTCTTTGTGACCAACTACTTTTACCC
>JBLHNW010000210.1:0-6869 GCA_047622205.1 Paraglaciecola sp. | reverse complement strand
GGTAAAGCCCATAGCTGCAACAAACGAGTGCGGCTCTCATCCGGGTTTATTTCATTGTGCTTAAACCCTTCTCCACCTGCCCTTTGTACTTGTGCCTGATTGGCTATCATAGATTGACCATGCTCCATGGAGCCTTCATGAGTGAGGCGTCCTTCCAGCATAATAGTTATAACATCCACTTCAAGATGAGGGTGCATGCCACTCTCCCCATATGGTAAGTAGCAGGCATCGGCTAAGTACACAAAGTTCCCTATACCATCCCAGGTACTGGTGTTACCGCCAATTTTAACATCTTGAATGAGGCGAGTTTCCTTAATACCGACAAAACCACCTCTGGGTAATGTGTCTCTAGATAAGATTTTCATCGTGTATTCCCTTTGCATTAATCAGCTTTTTTGAGCTTTTCAATTTTTTTGTTTAATATTTCCAAACCGTTAAAGCCATTATAAATAGAACATTTAATAATAACATCGAGCAATATTGATTAATTGGTTCGAAATTACTGAACAAATAACAGGAAACTTCTATGAAGCTGACGCTAGACGCCTTAACAGTACTGGATGCCATTGAACGGAAGGGCAGTTTTGCAGGTGCTGCGCAAGAGTTATTTCGTGTGCCTTCCACCGTGACCTATACAGTACAAAAGCTTGAGGGGGATTTAGGATTTGCCATATTCAATCGGGTTGGGCGCCGTTCTGTACTCACCCCTGCGGGACTGGTTTTACTAGAACAGGGCCGACAGTTATTAAGCACCGCCCAGAAGGTGGTAGCCTCGGCCCATCAAGTTAACAGTGGTTGGGAAGCTGAGTTGAATATTGCTATCGATACAGTTTGGGACATGAACAAGTTTTATCCGCTGATTGAGGAGTTTCAGCAGCTAAATAGCGGCGTGCAAATTAATTTGAGCGAAGAAGTCATGGGCGGCACTCTAGAAGCCATTATTGAACAACGAGCCGACATTACTCTGGGAGGCCCGCCCCCGGTTGCGCCTATTCAAGGCATAAAGTTTGAAAAGGTCATGAGCGTTCAATGGTTATTTGTGGTGGCCAAAGGGCATCCACTTATAAACAAATTAAAGCCCTTAACCGAACAAGATACCCAACCCTACGCAAAAGTTGTGATACGAGACTCCGCCACACAATCTCCGATTCGTGCCCACAGAAGTATAGGAGAAAGGCCCATGCTGCGAGTAGCGAGTATGGAGCAAAAGATAAAAGTGCAGTTACGAGGGATGGGTGTGGGATTTTTACCAAAGCACAAAGTTGCACCTTATTTGGACAGTGGAGAACTGGTGGCGCTAGAGATTGAAAAAGAAGCGCCAATAACAAACCAATATTGTGCTTGGCATAGTGACAATGCCGGACGGGCAGCTAAATGGTTTGTGGATGAAATCATAAAGGGGAGAAGTATGGTGAATAACTTAGGAAATGAATAATGAACTTCTATCAAACCCTTTATATTAAAACCACTTAAAAAGTAGCTTAGAGCGGGGGTCGGTCACAACTTTGCCCTACTACCTCTGTGCCTGTTCAACCAACCGGTCCACAGAACTTAATTAAAGCCAAAACGTAATTAGGACTAATTACAGACCTACCACCTGAAAAGGATGCCACGCAGTTGTTCATATAAGGTTCAATTTCTTGCCTTAAACGAACTTGTTATGTCGTTTGTCATGCTATTTTTGTTTTGAGTGTTTGCTTTTAAATTTGCATCAATTCTGCTTAGGATAAAAGCCCTTAGTCAGCAAAAACAACGGTTCTACTGCCAAATAAAAACACCCGCTTTTCGATATGGTATTTAACCGCCCTTGCTAGTGTTTGACTTTCTATGTCTTGCCCTTTTGCGACTAAATCTTTTGGATAGTGGCTATGATCAACAGCTTGAACTCCTTGAGTAATTATCGGGCCCTCGTCAAGGTCGTCATTAACATAGTGAGCTGTTGCCCCAACCAGTTTGACCCCTTTATCCCAAGCTTGATGATAAGGTTTAGCCCCTTTAAAACCTGGTAACAAAGAGTGATGGATATTAATCGCTTTGCCACTGAGCCTAGTGCACATTTCGGCAGATAGAACCTGCATATAACGAGCAAGTACAACCAATTCACAACTATATTGCTGAACAATCTCTAACACTTTTTTTTCTTGCTGAGGTTTAGTCCCTGCCGCAATAGGTAGGTGATAATAATCTATACCATGCCATTGTGCTAAGGATTCTAAATCAGGGTGGTTAGATATAATCACAGCAACATCAATAGCTAATGCGCCTGTTCTATATCGATATAGCAAATCATTTAAACAATGGTCATATTTTGAAACCATGATTGCAACACGAGTTTTATGATTTGGCTCTGTTAACGTCCAAGTCATATCAAAGGCATTAGCGCGTTCTAAAAACGTTTGATCAAAAACATCACGATTAAACTCATCATTAAGTGGACGAAATTGAACCCGAATACAAAAAAGATTAAATTCACGATCATCATAGGACTGAATATCTACAATGTAACAACTATTCTCAGCAAGGAAGCGCGTTACAACATCTACGGTACCAAGGCAACTTGGGCAATGAGCTGTTAGGATCCAAGTGTTTTCATTATTTCCCACGATAATATCTCTTTAATTAATTTTAAAAAACGACAAATTTTGGTTCAAATTACACCTTCAGCCAAAATACTAAAATACTAAACCAGAATATCAGCAAGAGGCTAGAACACGACTTCTACTTTATATTCTCATGTGGCGTACAGTAACCACTGCTATCAATCTTCTGGGTCAGAGCTGTTGATTTCTTCATTTTGGATTTGAGTCGGAAATCGACTTATGTATTGCTTTTAGGATACACGTCATAGGCTTATCTTAAAGTAAACTTTTTCAGTTGGTAAGCACATGGATATGCTGAGCACCTGAACCATCGCGCGTAGTGCAGGTTTAAGTCCCATTGTATATATCTATGAAAACACCTAAACGGTGAAAACTTGTATTATTTGAAGAGCATAAAATGGTGCGAGGAGAGGGACTTGAACCCTCATGCCGTTAGGCGCAGGATTTTAAATCCTGTGTGTATACCGATTCCACCACCCTCGCATTGGGTGTCTCATTGAGCAATGAGATGTTTTCTAACATTCAATGAATGCTAATGTAACTCTAGAAAATGGAGGCGGAACCCGGAGTCGAACCGAGATCCACGGATTTGCAATCCGCTGCATAACCAGTCTGCCATTCCGCCATTTAGAATTTCAACTACTTTAAAACTTTAATTTGGAGCGGGAAACGAGATTCGAACTCGCGACCCCAACCTTGGCAAGGTTGTGCTCTACCACTGAGCTATTCCCGCACCGGTGTTCTTACTAGAACGACTTATAAATTTGTCGTAACCCTGACTGATTTATAAGTGTTTACGCTACTGCGTAAAACTGAGGCTGCATTCTACCTTCAAAGTCTTTGCTGTCAACCACAAAAGTGCCCTTTTGTAACTGACTGCTGGAATTTTAACTGAAACGGCTTAATTTCCAACAAATGTACGTTTAATCTTCTTTAATCGAGTCGCTATTTGACAATGCGGGCCATGCGGCCAATGTATATGTCACCATAGACCATAAGGACAACACTGCAGACAAATACAATAATATGTAGCCTAATGTCACCCAATAAACGGGTATTCCCATAAAATATTCTAATTCAGACAACAATCCTATGAGGGCAAGCATTTGTGCCGTCGTTTTTGCTTTGCCAATAAAAGATACTTTAACCGAATCTTGCAATCCCTGTTGGCCCATCCATTCTCTTAGCGCCGACACATAAACTTCTCTTGCCAATAGTAAAATCGCCGGAATTGTTACCCAAACGGAAGCGTAGGTGTGAGTAATTAATAGCAATGCAGTGGCAACTATCAATTTGTCGGCGACAGGGTCAAGAAAGGCACCAAATGCGGTGGATTGCTCTAATTTTCGCGCTAAATAACCATCAAACCAATCTGTTATTGCTGCTAACCAAAATATGAAAGCTGCAGTCTGATGGGCCCATTCCCATTCCAAAAAATACACCACTACGAATACGGGGATAAGGAGCACGCGAATGAGCGTAATTATATTAGGGATAGTCCACATTTAGTTACTTATCTCTCTTTTACCTTTCGGCTTATTATTTTAATTGGCGGTAACCGCTACATTGCAGTTTTAAGCTAATTGTGGATATGATCATATATCTTATCCGCTAGTTCTGCACTTATTCCCGGTACTTTGGCTATTTGATCTTTACTCGCTTGTAATACACCCTGTAAGCCCCCCATATATTTCAACAGACTTTGGCGCCGTTTTGCACCTACTCCAGAAATAGATTCAAGCTTAGAAGTTTTCTTATCTTTTTGTCGCCGTGCCCGGTGCCCGGTAATAGCGAACCTATGTGCTTCATCTCGTATATGCTGAATAAGATGTAGAGCCCCTGAGTCACCCTGCATGGGAATGGTAGCATGATTGCCAGCCAAAATGAGGGTTTCAAGTCCCGCTTTTCGACTACTGCCTTTTGCTACACCAATTAACAGAGGTTTTTTCTCCAGTCGCCAATCTTCAAAATAGTTTTCCGCTTGAGCAAGTTGCCCTTTGCCACCATCGATGAATAGAATGTCAGGAATTTTATTTATATCTTTGACATCCCGATATCGCCGGGCAAGTGCTTGTGCCATCGCCGCGTAATCATCGCCCGGTGTGATCCCTTCAATATTGTAAAGGCGATAGTCACTTTTAAATGGCCCTTCCCTATTAAACACTACACAGGAAGCCACGGTTAACTGGCCTGAAGTATGACTGATATCAAAACATTCCATTCGTTGAATAGGTTGTTCAAACTCCAGAATTTTTTCCAGTTCCAAATAACGAGCAAAGACAGATTTTTGATGACTTTGTTTGGATTCGAGTGCGTTTTCAGCATTGGTATTGGCCAAATCCAAATAGCGGCGCTTTTCATCTCTCGCGCCTTTAAAAAACTGAATTTTTCGCCCTGCTTCAGCACTTAACAGGTTTTCGATTGCCTGCTGTTCAGATAATTCCCTGGGGATAACAATCTGCTTTGGGATAACTTTATTATCAGCCAAATAAAATTGCAGAATAAATGACTGGAATACTTCCTCTTCTGTAGATTCTGCTGGCACCTTAGGATAAAAGCTTTTGCTACCAAGCAATTTATTATCCCTTACAAACAAGCCTTGGATACTGGCTATGCCATTACGATAAGCTAAACCAAATACGTCCATTTCCTGCTCATTACCACTCACCCATTGTTGTTCCTGTACCTTATTCAATGCGCCAATTTGATCACGATATTTTGCTGCGGCTTCAAAACGCAAGGATTCACTGGCTTGTTCCATACGTTTAACCAGTGAATCGATAACTAATTTATTTTTACCTTTTAAAAATAGCCTCGCTAAATTAACTTGCTCTTGATATTCCTCATCGCTAACCAAGCCCTCCACACAAGGCCCGGCACAGCGTTGTAACTGATATTGCAAGCATGGTCGCGAGCGAGCTCTATAATAACTGTCTTCACATTGGCGAATTGGAAACAAGCGTTGCATTGTGCGCAAACTTTCCCGCACCGCCCAGGCGCTGGGGTAAGGACCAAAATATTCACCTTTGAGCTTCTTGGGGCCTCGATGATTGCTTAGTCTGGGATGTTCATGGGCAGACAGAAATATAAACGGGTAGGATTTATCGTCTCTGAGTAAGACGTTATAACGAGGCTTATATTTTTTAATGTAGTTATTTTCGAGTATGAATGCTTCTGCTTCACTGTGCACTACAGTGACATCCATTTGGGCTATCTGTTTCACCAATGAACGGGTTTTGATACTGTCCAGATTAGTACGAAAGTAGCTAGATACGCGTTTTTTAAGATTTTTGGCTTTGCCCACATAAATCACATCTTGATTGTGATTGTACATGCGATAAACACCGGGTTGGTTGGTAAGATTTTTTAAAAAAATTTTTGAATCAAAAGTTTCTGGGGTAGACATTAAATAACTATAATTGATCCGAATTAATTAATTTATGGCGTAATGCTAAATGGGTCAGCTCCACGTCGCTACTGACACTCAACTTATCAAACATACGATAGCGATAGGTATTAACTGTTTTTGCACTGATGTTCAAATATGCTGCGATATCAGGTACTTTGGCACCTTTAGTTAGCATCAAGGTGATTTCTAATTCACGTTCAGATAGCGCTTCAAATGGATTTCCGTCTTTAAAATCAAGCTGACCAAGCGCAATTTGTTGTGCAATATCCGGAGATACGTATTTTTGCCCTGCGGCCACTTTACGAATAGCGCGGATCATTTCACCAGGCTCAGAATCTTTGGTTAAATAACCAAACGCTCCCATTTTCATAACTTTGGCTGGGATTGGGTTCTCTTTATGCACGGATAGTACGATGATCCGTGTACTCTCGGTAAATCGCAAAATCTGTTTAGTGGCTTCTATGCCACCAATACCCGGCATACTCATGTCCATTAAAACAAGATCCGGGTTGTTTTTACGACAAAACTTTACGGCTTCTTCGCCTGTAGTGGCCTCTCCTATCACTAAAAAGTCCTGAACATCTTCCAAAATACGCCTAATACCGGTTCTGACCAATTCATGGTCGTCAACCAACAACAATTTTATCAAAAAATGTGCTCCTAATAGAGAGTAGTGACCAATTCAGCCTACAAATATCACACAAAAACACTGCACTTGCAGCACTCATTTATGGCTAACAGAAGAAAATTGATTAAACGTGCAGTAATGCTACAACTTGCGCTAAATTCACTCTACAGAGATTAATTAACGATAGAAATGAGTGGCAAGACGATTCCAGCCTTGAATCGTATCATTCAGC
>JBLHNW010000209.1:0-6898 GCA_047622205.1 Paraglaciecola sp. | reverse complement strand
TTACCAATCCCTACACCAAGCGCTTTGACGGCAGCTTCTTTAGCCGCAAAACGTTTGGCTAAAAAACGCGCAGGGAATTTATGTTGTAAAAAAATATCCAGTTCAAACTGGGTTAGGACCCGCTCAGCCAAACGCTGAGATTTCTCCAATTGTTGTTCTATGCGAATAATTTCAACGATGTCTGTACCTAATCCGACGATTGCCATGTTCGTTTACAACCTTGCTTGCAACATCAATCGTTTCATTTCTGCCACGGCAGTGTGCAGTCCATCAAAAGCAGCCCTGGCAACGATTGCGTGACCAATATTTAATTCAATAATCTGTGGGATGGCGGCAATAGGTTTGACATTGTGATAGTGCAAACCGTGTCCCGCGTTCACTTTAAGTCCACACCCATGTGCATACTCAATACCCTCAATGAGCCTTTTCAATTCAATGGTCTGCTGAGCTTCATTTTTTGCGTCTGCATACTGACCTGTGTGTATCTCAATATAGGGCGCGCCTGTTGCCACAGCCCCGTCAATCTGTAAAGGGTCTGCGTCGATAAAAAGTGACACCTGAATCCCACTGCCCGCCAAACGAGCACAAGCAACATTCATCTTCTGCTGATTTCCGGCCACATCCAAGCCGCCTTCAGTAGTCAGTTCCTGGCGCTTCTCCGGCACCAAACAACAAAACTCAGGCCTTGTATGTTCAGCGATGAGCAGCATCTCTTCGGTAAGCGCCATTTCCAAATTCATTCGCGTGTTTAAGGTTTGCTTGAGCAACTGTACATCCCGATCTGTGATATGCCGCCTGTCTTCGCGTAAATGCACAGTTATGCCGTCAGCCCCCGCTCGCTCAGCAATGTCGGCTGCATGCACCGGATCCGGATATACGGTGCCTCGGGCATTACGTAAGGTGGCGATGTGGTCAATATTAACCCCCAACAAAATGTCTTTCATGTATTTTTCTCTCAGTACTAATAATGCTTAGGAATAACGAAACAATTCGCGGCTTTTTAACGGTTTGCTGCCTAACAATTGGAACAATGCCAGACGGGTGATACGTTTCGCGCAATTTAAACTTGAGTGATTCCAGTCCAAATGACTAACCTGCAACAAAACATTTCCTTTAAAACAGGTAGCCGAGGGATGCTGTTTAATCGAACGCTGCAGGCCATGTTCATGAATAAAGGTGTAAAACGAATCAGGGTCAAGCGCTTCACCATGCTGGCACTCCTGATTAAGCTCTAGTCCATAACCTAAGTCGTCTAATAAGCCTAATTCAAACTGTCGTAAAATAGGTTCTATTTCCCCATCATGAGCTAACAGGCCTAAACATTCTTGATACCTTATATACAGTTCGGGATGAGGTATCTCTGCAGCTAACAGGCGATTCAAGAGTTCATTAACATACATCGCAGAAAATAAATTTTTACCTACCAATGGCAGCATCGGGGCGGTCGTTTCAAGTTGACTGAGGTTTTTCAGTTCATGCCTACCACTTAAACTTAATAGTAGTGGTTGGAACGCTTGCAAGGCACTTTTTTTATCGCTTTTACTGGCACGCACGCCCTTTACAAGGGCGCGAACCTTACCCCATTCAAGAGTAAAAAGGTCGACCAAATAGCTAGTTTCTCGATAAGGTCGTCGATGCAGTAAGAACCCATTAAGTTGTTCTGAGGGCACGACTTTGCAACCTAGTGCCTAAAAAAAATTATATTCAAGCGACTTTTATCCGCACCACTTTCATTGCCTCAAACTCCATACCGGCAATTTCCTCAGAAATTGGATAATAAGTTAGGTTTACCCGCGCCCCAGTCAAATTCTTATAAACTTTTTTGCGGCGGAACTTAAATGGAACATCACTCCCCTCCGTCATCAGGGTATTGACAAACCAACCATCCTCTTTGCGTTGCACATGTGAAAGCACAGAAAGCTCTTCCGAATGTGTTAGGTTGTCATGTTTGTCTAGTAATTTATCAACGTCTGATTTTTTTGCCATATTGCGACCCTTTTGCTTAGCGCTTAATATGATAACATTGCACGCCAAACAAAACGAACACCCCCTATGTTTTTAGTTAGCCAGGAACCATCGTTTGCAAAAAAATAATTCAATTTGTCTATTTTTGTCCATTTTTTTGCTCTGTGCCACCGGTTGTGAGCAAAATCAGCATAAAACAGATTCTATGCTCAGGCTTGAGGAAGCCCATCGGCAAGTCCAGATTTTGGTCGACAAAGGCAATACTCTGCTTAATGCGACAGTATTGGCATCTCCGAAACAGAATCTTGATATCCTAGTATATGCCAAGAATGTCAGCAATGATGCTGCGGCAGTCTTTGACAGCAAAAATATAAGAGATTGGCAGCATGATGAACTTGCCAAATTGAAATCTAAAATTATTGCTTTGCAACCTGAACTTGCAGATTACGCTGTGGATTTACTAGTAAAAACTACCGAGAAAACGATCATCCTTCGAAAACGAATAGAAGAAATAAAAAATGTGCCATATGGAGCACAAGGTGTGGATGTTGACAAAATGGTAGGTTATTTATCCAAAGAATATAATACTGAATTACTAGATTGTTGCCTGATTGATTTAACTCGAATTAATGAGCTACTTATTCTTAGCCCCAATAAATATGAATCCATTCTCAAATTAAGTAGCCGAATTTATTCTGAACTAGAGCATATAGTCAGAAATAAAGAAGCTGGTACACTAATGCTAGAACGCCTGGAAAAAATTAGAGTTGCTGAATAATACTTATACCCGCACTACCTCAAACTGCGCGTGTCAGCCGGAGTTTAAAGTGACTTGGCTATAAAGAGTCAATTCCAAACACCGACAACTCTAATTTATTGGCCAAGCCAATGAGTCTGTCTAAACGAGTGGAGCCAAACCTTCCACCATAAGTTGTAAGCTCACACGGTTTCGGAATTCGTTAATATCCAATTTGTAGGCTAGGTTTACTTGCTTAATATTCTTATCCGGCCAAATATTAGTATCAACATTAAAGGCAATCGCATCTAGCAAAATACCGGACGGATTTTTGACCATCATTTTAAGGTGTTTTTGACCGACTATACGTTGATCCATTAATTCAAAACTGCCATCAAATAATGGTTCCGGAAAACCTTGCCCCCAGGGACCAGCATCTTTAAGTAACTGAGCAAAATCCAAGCTTAACTCTTGGTCTGACAATTCTCCGTCTGAAGTCAGTTCTCCAGATAAGGATTTACCTTGCAGATTTTCCTCAGCTAATTGGTCAAACAATTGTGTAAAAGCAGAAAGTTTATTTAGAGGCAGACTCAAGCCTGCTGCCATGGCATGACCGCCGAACTTGGTAATAATGTCGGGGTAACGACTGTTTAGTTCTTCAAGCAAATCTCTAATGTGCAATCCTGGAATTGAGCGAGCCGAGCCTTTTAAGTTGTCATCATCTTGGTGAGCAAAAGCAACCGTTGGGCGGAAATATTTGTCTTTGATGCGCCCAGCCAAGATGCCAATCACACCCTGATGATAATCGGCTTGATATAACACCAGACCATGTGGCATGTTGTCTTTAGATAACTCTAATCCATCCAGAGCTCTGACAGCCTCTTGCTGCATAGACCCTTCAATTTCCCGGCGCTCGCGGTTCAAACTGTCAAGTTGCACAGCTATCTGCCTTGCTCTAGCCGGATCTTCAGTTAATAAACATTCGATACCCATAGACATATCGTCCAAGCGTCCGGCTGCATTTAGTCGCGGGCCAAGCACAAAGCCCAAATCCGTAGAGACCATTTTACGCTTATCTTTACCTGCAACTTCAATCATTGCCTGAATACCAGGACGGCATTTTTCGCTGCGGATCCGCTGCAATCCCTGATGAACCAAAATACGGTTGTTATCATCCAATGTCACCACGTCAGCGACAGTACCAAGGGCAACTATATCCAATAACGCCGCAAGATTAGGTATCTCAAGTTGTTGCTCGGCAAACCAATTTTTCTCACGCAAATGGGCACGAAGTGCCAGCATCAAATAAAATGCCACCCCCACTCCGGCTAAGTTTTTTGACAAGAACTGACAATCAGGCTGATTGGGATTGACGATGGCATCGGCAATAGGCAAACTTTCAGCGGGCAGATGATGATCAGTAATTAACACTGTCATACCCAAATTTTTAGCCTTTTCTACACCTGCAAAGCAGGCAATACCATTGTCTACCGTCATGATCACCTCAGCCTGCTGCTGATGTGCCACTGCCACTATTTCCGGGCTTAATCCATAACCGAAGTCGAAACGATTGGGCACTAAGTAGCTGTGCTTTTTACTGCCCATCATATCCAAAGCTAAAATACTGAGTGCAGTACTTGTAGCTCCATCTGCGTCAAAATCGCCAATTACTATTATGTGTTTTTGAGTAGCAATAGCATCGGCTAAAATCACCACCGCTTTTTCAATACCCGCTAACTGTTGATAATGCAGTAAGGACTTAACACCTCTTTCCAGTTGGCTTGCTTCGCTTATGCCACGTGCCGCATATATTTGTTTAAGTTTAGGGTGCAGCTGTGCTGGTAGTTGTGTGATATTTGTAGCGATATCGTTCAATGGACGGCGATTAATTTGCAAAGACATTTATATTTTCGCTGGTAGAGAAGGATGGAGAAATGATTATGCGCAAAGGTTGGAGGAAGTCAAAAACTCCCTCCATTCTTAGTCTAAAGTGTTGCTCTTAGTGCCTCTGCCATCTTCTTAGGTGCTTGGTATCCTGGGATCACAGAACCATCAGGCAGGACAACATTAGGGGTGCCACTTACGCCAATTTTTTGCCCAAAAGCGTATTGTTCAGCCACTTTGGTTGCACATTTTTTGGACACAATAGAATCACCATTCTTGGCTTCTGTCATAGCTTTTTGCGGATCGTCTGCACACCACACTGACACCATATCTTTGTATGAACCACTATTCAAACCACCTCTGGGAAATGCCAGATAGCGAACGGTAATCCCCAAATCATTGTATTCATCCATTTGATGATGCAATTTGCGGCAATATCCACAGGTAATGTCGGTAAACACGTTAACCACATACTTTTCTTTTTCTGCCTTATACTCAATGGCCGAATCAGCAAATTGTTTAAGACCGTCCAAACGCATGTCGCTCAAGGCTAATTCGGTTTCATTACGCATGTCTTCGTCAAGATTATAAATACGTGCCTGCAAAAAATATTTACCATCTTCACTGGTATAGAACAGGCCTTTGTTAGTCACTATTTGCAGTAAGCCTGGCACGGGAGCATCGCCAATAGCACTTATCTTCATGCCTAACTTTCTCTCAATCTTAGCTTTAGTGTCGGTCAAGTCATCGACTTGTACTGAGCTTATTGCTGAAGTAACTACTAAACACATGCCTGAGGCTAGTGCTGCTGATTTTATCCAAGATTTCATACTACTTCCAATTCGTGTTGACGTTGATAAGACCCTAGTTTCTGCTAATAATTTCATCATTCAGGATCTTTATTGTTCGGTATTTTATACGTTTTGCTGCGTGATACCAGCTGAATTACGTTTCTGCAACTATATATCAGTACCGCAGAGCACACCTAAGGTGCACAAACCAGAGCTGAAAAAACGTAAAATCACCATGTAAGGTTTTGAATTACTGCCTAACTTTGCATTTTTTGACTTTATTACTAATCTGCTTGTTTTTCAGATTCACTGCATACATTAACATTCACCTCTCGGATGATGGTCACTAACCAGTTTCTGTAACCTTTCAGTTGCCACGTGGGTATAAATTTGTGTGGTAGACAAATCACTGTGACCGAGTAACATTTGTACCACGCGCAAATCTGCTCCGTGATTTAATAAGTGCGTCGCAAACGCGTGACGCAATGTATGTGGCGACAGGTCACCCTGAATACCCGCTATTTTACTGTACAACTTGATTCGATGCCAAAATGTTTGGCGGGTCATCATCACCCCCCTTTTGCTAGGAAAAACGACGTCACTTTCTGATTTCAACAGCAAGCCCCGCCCTTGTTTTAAAAAAGCGGAAACCCATTCAATCGCCTCTTCACCCAGGGGCACCAAGCGTTCCTTGTTTCCCTTACCAAAAACCCGCACCACACCCTGCTGGAGACTAATTTGATCTAAGCGCAGACCTATTAACTCCGAGACTCTCAACCCAGTCGCATATAACACTTCGAGCATCGCCTTGTCGCGAAACTGAATAGGGTCGCCAGTTTGTGGTGCATCGAGTAAGTCTTCAACCTGTTCCTCTGATAAGGTTTTCGGCAGAGTTTGACGCAATTTGGGATTTTGAAGCAAGCTGACTGGATCATCTTCACGAATATTTTGTTGCAACAAATAATTCATAAAACTGCGTAAGCTACTTAAAAATCGAGAGGTACTGCGCTCCGACAAACCGCTGTCATAGCGACTCGCCAGGTAGTAATTAATTTGCTCACTGCCCACCTCCGAGATGTGGGTGAGGTCTTCTTGGCTTTGTAAAAATTCAGCAAATTTAAGCAAGTCAGAACGGTAAGCACTTAAAGTATTTTCGCTCAAGCCTTTTTCAAGCCAAATGGCATCAATAAATTGCTCGACCTGTACACTGTTAGATACTGTCAAAGTATTGCCTGCAGGGTTATCTTTAGAATTATAACATCATGATGCTGGGTTTTGTGGATCACAGCCACACTGCCAACATAGCTCAAACGTACCCTCATTGTTTTCACCACATTTACTGCAACGCCAATTATTTTGTGACTTTGATTCGTTTAACAATTGCTCGATCAATTTTAGCGCCTTGGGTTGCCATTCATCATCGCTTACCCAGATTTCCGGGCAGGTGTCAAACGGAGACAGCTCGCCCATTGCTCCACTGGCATATTCATTTTTGATAAAGCAAGGAATACCATGCTCATCC
>JBLHNW010000208.1:0-6937 GCA_047622205.1 Paraglaciecola sp. | reverse complement strand
GGCGTCTTCGCGAGGTGAAATATACGTTTTTTGGCAATAAGCAAATCCGCTCACAACATGTCGAAAATGGAGTGTGGTTCTCGACCCTAACGCCTGACAAACTTGGCGTGGTAACGGTTAAACCTGAGGCCTTATCAATTCGCGGTTTATATGATTACGTGAACTACCTGAAAAACAACAGTCAGGATCCGAGTCGCTACCAACTGGCCTTTTGGCGGAAGATACTACAACCTTTATCAGTTGCTGTGATGTTGCTGATGGCATTGTCGTTTATATTTGGTCCCTTACGCAGTGTTACTATGGGTGCGCGCATTGTGATGGGTGTGTTAACTGGCTTTGGTTTTTTTGTCAGTAATGAATTGTTTGGTGCGGCGAGTAGTGTGTATCAAATGCCGCCGATAGTCGGTGCCATGCTGCCAAGCGTAGTATTTGCAGGGATTGCGGTTTATCTATTGCGGCGCTAGTAGTCTAAGTAACCCGAGTGCAGATTAAGTATTTTAGATGTCTTTCCAGGCCTTATGATGATTGGCTTGTTTGCTTAACGTTAACATTTCGGTACCGGCAATCCGGTCTTGCAAAGATTGTTTATGCTTAATATCAAGCAACACCAGCAAGGTTCCAATTCCTCCCAAGGAACTTATCAAACGAATAAGCGCTCGGCCATATCCTAAGGGTTGATCAGTAGTACTAAACAAGCGCAACTGCCAGGCGCGCATACCCATAGTCTGTCCACCATTACGCCAAAACCACAAGAAAAACCCAATAACCCACATGGCAACCCACACTTGCAATATAGTCTGGTAGGCGATTGAGTGCTGGATAACATCACTGAAGTGTTCATATCCAAGATTATCGATTAAGCCATTCTCAGTAAGTAGTAACAACACGACTAACATCACCATAGCCGCACACATGCCCACTGCCACCGCCACCAAGGTGTCATATATTATTGCAGCGAGACGCCTGAAAAAACCGGCGCGAGGGAAATCGTTTGTGCTGTCAGTCATAGTTCAAAGGTCTGCGTTGCTAACTAAAGGCCGGAGTTTATCAGGAAAACCCAGTGCAGATAAGATGTGATGACGGGCGCTTATTCAGCTTGCAATATCATGAGATACTTTAGCAACAGCAATTAACCACTTACTCTGTCCGTTAAGTGGCCAAGTAACGTTGAGGAATTGGATATACACAAAATGACTACACGAACTTTCCGGAACCATTACACCAGTAAAAACATTCAAAGAATTTATGCAATCGCAAATGAAGGCATAAATGTCTTTTTAACAAAATAATTAACTTCTTTGTAGCCATTCCAACAGACCATCGATAAAAACAACAGGTTGCTACACAGCCAGATTGAACTATAAATATAGTGAATACATCTGTACCTGCCATAATCTACATAAATATTATGAATGACTAGTTTACTAAATATCAGTGCATAGTATGTTCTATGCTATCTACATTAAGTGATTCTAAATCGGAGGGCCTATGCCTACTATTGCTTTTCCAGCCGAAGTCAAGCCAGGGGAAAAACGCTGCGCCGTGTTACCGGCAAACGTGAAGGCTTATAAATTATTGGGCGCAAGTGTCTTAGTGCAAGCCGGGATAGGTCAATACCTGCACATTAATGATGAAGAATATGTGGCAGCAGGGGCTGAGGTTGTTCAAGACAGACAAGCATTGCTCGGGCGCGGCGACATTGTTCCCTCCTTGCACAAGCTATCACTTGACGACGTATCAGCCTTAAAATCAGCAGCGTTGATAGTCAGCTACCTTGACCCTTTCAACGAGGTTGACCACGTAAAGACTCTGTGTGACAGCAAGATCACCAGTATCAGCATGGAAATGATCCCGCGTATTAGCCGTTGTCAAAAAATGGATGCCTTAAGTTCTCAAGCTAGTTTGGCCGGGTATGTAATGGTGATGCAGGCGGTGAATGCTCTTGATAGTGTATTGCCGATGATGATGACCCCGGCAGGCACGCTTAAACCGGCCAAAGTGTTCGTAATCGGTGCAGGTGTTGCTGGATTGCAAGCAATTGCAACAGCTAAACGTTTAGGTGCCAGTGTTACCGCATTTGATACACGTGCTGTTGTGGCCGAACAGGTGCAGTCCTTAGGTGCCAAATTTCTTGATATCGACTTAGGCCAAACAGGTGAGACGGGGCAGGGCTATGCTCAGGCACTAACACCTGAACAAATGCAAATTCAGCAACGTGAACAAGCAAAATGTATTGCTGACTCCGATATTGTTATCACCACCGCACAATTATTTGGTCGTAAACCTCCGGTGTTAATTGACCAACAAACAATTGCCTTGATGAAACCTGGTAGCGTCATTGTCGATATGGCGGCGGAAAATGGCGGAAACGTTGCGGGCTCAGTTTCGGGAGAAATAACCGAACTTCATGGTGTGAACATTATTGGCAGCGGTAATTGGGCCAATGGTGTGGCAAAACACGCCACTCAAATGTATGCCAACAACCTATTTAATTTAGTCAGTGAATTTTGGTCGAAAGACGACAATGAATTCAAACTAGATGTTACAGATGAAGTCCAGTCGGATTGTATTATTACCCATCAGGGAGAGGTCGTGAATGCCATGATCAAGTCATTCTATGCCTCACAAAACGAAGCTGTAAACAAAGCCAAAAACAAAGAAGGAGCCGCCTAATGGAAGGTGTATATCTGTTATTTATCTTGCTGTTGTCGATATTTGTCGGCTTCGAATTAATCCAAAAGGTACCCGCCACCTTGCACACACCGCTGATGTCTGGTGCCAACGCAATTTCAGGGATCACCGTGGTTGGCGCATTGGCCTTGGCGGGTAGCGAAAGCAACGGGGAATATGCCGCTTATTTGGGGGCATTCGCAGTATTTCTGGCAACCATTAACGTGGTGGGTGGGTATCTTGTGACTGATCGTATGCTCGCCATGTTTAAGAAAAAACACTAGGTAGAAATTAATATGACTGAAATGACTTCAACTATAGATCTAGTGATTAACTTCACTTATGTGCTCGCCGCAGCCCTGTTTATTCTTGGTCTGAAACTTCTTGGCCATCCCTCGACCGCACGAAAGGGCAACTTGCTTTCTGCACTTGCAATGTTGCTCGCGATAGTCGTCACCATGTTTGCACAGGAAATCGTAAGTTTTCAGTGGATCGCCATAGCGATGCTGGCGGGCAGTATTGTGGGCTTTTTTGCCGCTCGATTAATTGCCATGACAGCCATGCCAGAGATGGTTTCTCTGCTTAATGGTATCGGCGGACTGGCCAGCTTATTTGTGGCCTGGTCGACGGTTGCAGGCGAAGTAGAATTATCCGCATTTGTGCTGATAGTGACCTTTTTAGCCCTACTCATAGGTGGCGTGACTTTTTCAGGAAGTTTAGTTGCGTGGGCAAAATTGAGCGAACGGATTACTGGCCGAGCTGTGACTTTCTCAGGTCAGGCGGTGGCAAATGGTTTGTTGGTAGTGATCATCATACTGAGCGGTTATCTGTTTGTAGCACAGCCAGAAGTAGCAGCCGGATTTGAGATTAATTTTACCATTGTACTGTATGTGGCTATGGGGCTTGCCTTGCTACTTGGTATCATGTTGGTTCTGCCCATTGGCGGCGCTGATATGCCAGTGGTGATATCACTTCTGAACAGTTATTCCGGTCTAGCTGCCTGTGCAGCCGGTATTGCCCTACAGAACAATATTCTTATTGTGGCCGGTTCATTGGTTGGAGCCAGCGGTATTATCCTCACTAATATCATGTGTAAAGCCATGAACCGCTCGTTAAGCAACGTATTGTTTAGTGGTTTTCTGTCTGTGAACAATACAGAGATGGTTATTGAAGGGGAAGTTAAACCCCTATCCGCTGAAGATGCATACTATGTGTTAGAAGCAGCGCAATCAGTGGTAGTGATCCCTGGTTATGGAATGGCAGTGGCACAGGCGCAACATGCGATGAAAGAGCTACAGCAACTACTGGAAGAAAACGGCGCTGAAGTCGCATACGCGATACATCCTGTGGCAGGTCGGATGCCGGGTCATATGAATGTATTACTGGCAGAAGCCGATGTGTCCTACGAACAATTGTTTGAAATGGATGAAATCAACAAGCGCATTCAAAATTTTGATATAGCGATGGTGATTGGTGCCAATGATGTAGTGAACCCGGCTGCGAGGGAAATGAAAGGCAGTCCCATTTATGGTATGCCGGTGATAAACGCAGATTTAGCCAAGAACGTATTTGTGCTGAAACGAGGCATGGCCTCTGGTTTTGCCGGTATCGACAACCCACTATTTTTCAAACCCAATTGCAGGATGATTTTTGGTGATGCCAAAGAAACCCTGGGGCATATGATCCGTCAGTTTTCTGATTGATCTCTGGCTCTTGTACAAAGAGATAAACAAACCGGCTTATAAGTGGGCTGATAGGGAATAAGGGATCTAGATTAACTAAGTTCCTTTTCATTATCCCTTTAAAACAACACGTTAATAACGTTAAATATTGAAGAACCATTTTATAATTATTTAAATTTGGGTTTGCTTGGCATGGCCGTAATTTCGCTTGAAAAAGGCTGGATTCAGGTCAACGCTAAGCTATGCGAAATTCTCGGCTACTCTCAAGAAGAACTCATCGAACTTTCTTGGGCTGAAATCACCTACCCTGATGATTTGGATGCGGACGAGACTGAGTTTGAGCGAGTGCTTGCAGGCGAAATTGAAGGCTACTCGATTGATAAACGTTTCATTCGCAAAGATGGCAACGTTATTTACGCCAGTATTTCAGAGATAAGAAAGCGTTACTTCTGGGCGGTAAACTTTTGACTCTATGTTATTTTGTTGAAACCATTGGTAATGCGAATGATGAAAAATTAGAAAATGTGTTCAAAAGCAATTGCTTGAGCTTGACCTAAAAGGACAAAATGCTAAGTAGTTGGGATTATATTGAAATTCGGTCGCTTGTGGACGATTCATTTATATTTAGCTGTAGAAAAGACTCAAAATCTAAACTATCTAAAGGGTGTGAATAAAAATAACCCTGGGATACCTCACAGTTGAGTAATTTAAGGCTCTCAACCTGTTGCAGTGTTTCTACACCTTCTGCAACTACTCTAAAATTAAGTGCCTTGGCTAACTGAATCGTCGCAGTTACAATTGCCATAGACGTTTTCTTATCATGCATAGAGTGAATAAACTGTTTGTCTATTTTAATCTCATTAAACGGCAGCACATCAAGCTCTTGAATTGTTGAATAACCAGTCCCAAAATCGTCCAGAGATAAATTAAACCCATTCAATCGTAACTTAGTCATCAATGTTTTTGTATCTTGTCTTATCTCCAGGATGGTTGTTTCAGTAATTTCCAAGACAATGTCCGATGAGCTAAATCGAAATAGGTTACAACAATCACGCAACTGACTAATGAACTGATTGGTTAATGAGGTAGTGGATAGATTGAAAGCAATTTTAAGATCGCTTGGAAGTAGTAAGTCATTTAATACTTGTAGGCCACATTTAACGATACTCAATGTGAAGTCGTCAATTAAGTCATTGGCCAATAGTGCCGGAATAAAAGTGTCGGGCATTATGCGTTCTTTACCCGGAATGTCTAGACGAGCTAGGCATTCTACTCCACTTAAGTGATGATCCTGAGAGCGAAACTGGGGTTGAAATACAACAGAAAAGTAGTTATTTGAAATGGCTTCTTGTAATGTGACTTTATCCAGCACCACTAAAGGTATTGTCGAATTTGAGATATCAGGGGCGAGGACTTTTTTAGTTAAATCCAGTTCATTTAAGGTACCCAGTAGATTAGTGAAGTTCGCAGATGAAAAAGGTTTAAATATTTTTCCGGCATAATTTAAACCATGTGCTTTGAGCAGATCTGTCGCCGTATCGACAACATTATCATCCTGCCCAGAGCAAAAAACTATGGGTACAGTTACTTTGTTTTCTTGGAGTAGCTCCAAAATATCCAGACCATCTAAATTAGGAAGATGCAAGTCGAGTAACAGAACATCAGTGCTTTTTAGTTTTTTTAAGGAAACGTTATCCCAAGAAATGGCGGTATGTGTTTTGATATTGTGGCCCAGCGCAAACTGCGTTATGAGCTCTGAAATATCAGGTTCATCGTCAATAATATAGATATTTTTGATATTCATATTGTTCCGCTCCCATGGACTTTTGATAGGTTTTTTTTACTTATCAAAGAGACAAGATTAATCAGCGCTAATGAATCGGTTTTGGATAGTAAGCGTTGCTTTGTTTCAACTATAGCTTTCAGAAGATCGGGTATTTGAGACTGCTTATGCATGTCCGTTATGTATAGTTTGGTCCATTTTTTGAATACCCTTTCGGTGATTTTTTCGTGACAGAGTAATGTTAGGCCGCTGTGACGATCATCCAGTGATATTTTTAAATATAGTTTCTCAATATTCTCCTGGCTACCTTCAAGGTACTGAATAAAATAACCATCCAGATACAATAAGTAACCGGTTATATTGTTATCCTTATTAAATACTGCTGCAGATTTATGAATTTTATCCAGCTCAGATTCAAGCGCAATGCCAGTGATATAGTCCTTTACTTTGCTGGTATAGACCAGCGAAGTTAAGCCATTATCAGGAGAATCTTGTTTAACATCCTCACGAATGTTTTCCAACAATACCCCAATAGAAGCAACACTTTCGTCTAGCTTGGAGATCATTTTTTGTACATCGGAAGCAGGTTGCATTTTTATTAGCGATAAGTAACCTTCCAAAATCATTACTTTATTTGAGAGATCATGAATAAATTCTTTAAATATTACTTTACTTAACATTTTGCTACTCCCGTTTCAAATTTAAGGTGCGGAGGAGACTTGATAACTCACTGAGACCAAATGGTTTTTTCAGAGTCCCGTCTAATTTATCGTAAGATGAGTCCTTGGGGTTGATGTCATTT
>JBLHNW010000207.1:0-6951 GCA_047622205.1 Paraglaciecola sp. | reverse complement strand
ATATTCAAATACATAGACACAGTCGCACGGATATAGTTGGTTTCTCCACCATTTATAATACGGCTGGTGTCATACAGGATAAAACCAGACATGATAAATACAATGGCTGCACTTATAGCTAAGCTTAATGCAGGAACTTGAAAGAATAAGTTAGCCAATGATGCTACTACGGCAACAATTAAACCGACAATTAAAAAACCACCCATAAAAGAAAAATCTTTTTTGGTAGTTAATACATAACCAGATAAACCGAAGAATACCAGTGCGGTGGCGCCAAAGGCCTGCATAATTAACTCAGAACCTCCTTGAATACCGGCGTAATAACTAAGCGTATAACCTAACGAACCGCCCAATAAGCCAGTAAATGCGAAAACAAACAAAATACCCATAGAACTTTCAGCTGCTTTATTCAGGAAAAATATCATGACTAAAGCTGCCAGGCTCATTCCCATCGCTGCTCCCGGCCCAATGCCGATTGCTGCTGTTACCCAGGAACATAAAGCACTAAAGGTGAGTGTCATAGCTAGCAACATATAGGTATTACGTAATACCTTGTTAGTTTGTAGAGCAGAAGCTTGCCCTGCACCGCTATAAGCCGTTCTTTGATCCATTGTTACCTCCAATCGGTAAAATAAAGTTAATACTAAAGTGTTATACCCTTAGTACTACGTTGTATGGTGTTTAGTTCAACTTTTCAAGTAATAAAACAAAATATCGTCATAGTAAATCGTAAGTTGATGTAAATTTAAGCAAAGTGGCTAAACAGCAGGCAAACGAGCATTTTTCATGATTTAAGGCTTTACAACAATTAAAAACGTCATTAGTATTCGCTTCCTCGATTCATCGAGGCGAAAAAACTTTGGTTTTACCGCTAAGTTGAGAGAAAAATTAGTAAAAAGTTTTGGATAGCTGGCAGAGCTCGGTTTAATGCACCTGACTTGAAATCAGACGTAGGGTCAAACCTACCGGGGGTTCGAATCCCTCGCTATCCGCCATATTTAAAAGCCCGAACTTGTTTCGGGCTTTTCTATTTTTACCGCCGAGCAATTTACCGCCTGTTTTCTGTTTGAAATTTTCTTGAATAGCCACTTCTCTAGATCTGTTGAAACTTTATGATATGTCAGGTTTGATAACTAACAAATCACATGGCATAGCCTTCGCCAACTCTACTGCAGTGTTTCCAAAAATTTTGTCAATGTAATTGGTATCTTCGTTATTGCCGATGACAGCAACCTCAGCATTCAATTCCTCTGCCGTGTTAGGCAAAACAAGGTCGGGCATACCTTCAGCAAAATGCAACATATCGTCAGATAAAGCGTACTCATTGATATACAGTTTCAGTCTTTCCCCATGCTTTTGTTGGACCGTCGCTTCGCGCTTGAATCCACGCTTGCTGTTGTAATTAATCCGCATGGTACCAATTTCTCCGTAAAAACAATCTACCACATGCATTTCGGCGTCCAATGCGCTGGCTAACGCATCACTCATGGCTAAAATTTTACGATTCAATAAATGGCTGTTGCGATCATCATCACTCATATCTACACAACTTAGGACTTCATAGTTGTCATCCCAAAGACGCGGTTTAACAAGCCACACGGGCAGGGGACAGTCACTCACAAAGTATTTATCTAAACCGCTTCTAAATAACTGTTTGAAATCATTTTGCTGATATGGCGCCTTCAAAATCAGATCATAGTCACTTGCATCGATTATTTTGGATATGGCGGTGGAAGGCTTGGACTGCCATGACATAATGACACTGTTTAAAAACCCAGTGGCTTGCCATGTTTGCAATTGACTTTGGACCGCATTTTTCTTTTGCTCGACCAAGTTGACCAAATCGTCTTGCAAATTCTGATGGTCTTTTGCAGACATAGCGTTGTGATATGAAATAAATAATGTCATCTTTGCTGACAATGCACGGCATAGTAAAGTCGCTCTAGCTAACGGTATAGTGTGATCTTCATTTGATTCAAGTACCACGAGAATGTGTTGGTAGGTGTTGATTTTCGTTTTCATTATTTTGACTTTATCCTTGTGTCATTCGAATCCTGAATAATAAGATTGTAGCTGAGTATTTTCATAAAAGTTAAGTAATTATTGAAGTGTCTGAAACTCAGTTATTTTGCCAGCCTATTTACAGCGCAACTTGCTTTTTATTAGGTTCAAAATCAACATAAAAGCTATAAAACACAAAGTTATAGCTGATTTTGTGGTCGCATCATATGGCAATAAACTATGCTTTTCCTGCGAGTAACTTGTTTCGCCGTTTAATAAGAGCATTGATTTGCTTTGTAGATAACCAAGGTCTCAGAATAGACAGTGCTTCCTTGTTAATCGCTTCGAGTGCCTGTCTGAATTCTGGAGTCAAGCTCAGATCGGCTTTTCGAATTAACTTAGGACGTCCTGATAATGTTCGAAATGAGCGCGAGTGATCGATTAACCATATCTGCCAGTCATCCAGACTGAATGTAATATTACCTAAATGGCGATCTTCGTTATGAATTAGATAATCAAACACATTCATCATCTGCCTTTGTTTTTTATAATCACAAAATCCATCGTATCTAATTTTCTGCGTGCGCATTTGATTCACTGAGATCAGATCGTCAATCCATAACTGCAAAGTGCCTTTTTTGCCATTTATTTGACGTTCTACTGCGACAGGGACCAGATGCAGGTTCATCAAACGGTCAAGCTTGTAAGCGACAACTTCATATTGGAACCTGTCTGAATTATTTATTGTTCTGACTTGCCGTCCGTTCCCGGTATCAAGATGTTTGAATATCGCATGTATTTTAACATTGCCCTGTTGTAGTGTTATTTTTAACGGGTCAGTAATGCCTGTTCCTAATTGGTGTTTTTCAATTACTTCTGCCGTTTTGAAAAAACTTTCTAATTCGGCATCAGTTTTATTGTAAGGGTTAGGACTACTTCTGACAGGTAACGATTCAGGTTCTACAAATTCACCGGATGCGGCATTCACAAACTGCCATTTTTCAGATGGCTTCTCTTGAGAGCCAGCAAAAATTTTGGCGTAAATAGGGTGCCCACCATAAGCACTTTTAAGCATGCCGGTGTCCATAAACTGTATCTTTTTGTCAAATCGTTGACGCACAGTTTGTGCTGTTGTATGGCCAACCCACAAGGTTTTAGCCTGCCATTGAGAAAGTGACTCTTCGAGTAATTGTGATTCAAAGAGTGGGTGGCACCAGGCATTTCCTCGATACCAATTCGGGCTATTAAGGGAAAAGATTAAACCATGCTCACTTGCTAGGAATCGTTCTGTTATGTCGCTTTGAGGCAAGGACTTGACGATGCCTGTACGCTGTGAAAAATCGGTAGTGGCCATTAACTGGCGACTTTTTATTAAGTTGGACCACCCGGATGTATAAGAGGCCAGCTCATTTTTTAGTTGTCGGTTTAATTCATCTAGTTTCATACCTTGTGTTTTTACGGACAAGCCACCGTGAGTAAAAACATGTTGGTTAATTTTAATCAGCAAGGGCAAGGTATGTAACCATGAACCGTAAATACCATTTGGCATAAACGCTTCTAATCGAGCAAAGAAACCGTCTGGAAAGGCATTGTTAAAGTCAGCTAATACCTTGCTAGCCTCGCTGTTAATTTGATTTGCGACATATCGCTGGAAATACTTATTTCTGAGCTGTGGCGTTTCTTTTCCAGCGAATTCTAGGTACTCAGCTTTTGAAATGTAGCGCCAATCTCCTGTTAGATTCAATACTTCGTGATTGCCAAGTAGCACATGCACTTTGCCACCAGCCTGCAAGGCTTGAACTTGCAGTTTCATCAATAAATCCATAATTTTCCGGGACGAAGGGCCACGATCCATTAAATCACCAGTACTAACAAAATGCGCCGGTCCACCAACCCAGTTCAGTTGCTCATCCACAAGTGAAGCATGGCGTAAAATGCTGACGAGTTCTTTGTAAGCGCCGTGTACGTCGCCCACCATATAAATATCAGCTGAGGTTTTAAACGCCACCTCAAGCTTTTCTTGTGCAACAGCATTGAATGTTAACAACATTGCATTGAGTAAACAGGTAGTTAATAGCAGATATTTTTTCATGTATTCACTCCAATCAGTTTGAATCATTTCCGTATACAACCACAAGTGTGCTGCTTACCATTAACCCTTCAAAATCAACAGCGACGACTTTGATAACCTGCCGGCCAGTGCTCTGTGCAGGGGGGGTAAAGCTAAAAGTTCTGGAATAGCGATCAAACTCAACCCAGTCAGGTAAGGATTTACCAGATTCGCTGTGTGCTTTGAATTTCAAGGCATCACCAAGATCCGGATCAACAAAGGTATTTTCACTAATGGTAAATTGTGACAATACACCCGCGGGAATGTTCAAACCTGGAATATTCGCGGCGAGCTTTGGCGGTGAATTACCGAAATTTTTCTGTACTGCTAAGCGGTTGAAATAGCCAATTCTCCAAGCAATAAAAAATAACATCAAGGCACATATAATATTTGAAATTATAAATGCTTTGAGAGGTAAATCGAACCACACAACACCAACATATACGAATGCTCCGTAAATCAAATCACCAAAGCGAAAGAAAAACGTGTCGATGGTCATTTTACCAATGTACTTGTCCTTTCTTGGCACCGGCAAGAAAAGGATCTGTTGGGCTGTGTTTTGAAGCGAATAATTAATACTTTTTTCGCCAATCATGGCCAACTTGATAATGCTAAACAGCGGGAAAAACAGAATAAATCCGTAACTTATTAGTATTACACATGGAAGCACCAATATTGAGCCTCGGACACCAATCCACTTAAAAAGCCGTGACACCAAAAACAATTGCAAAACAAAGGATATTGATGTGATCCAGGTATTATAAGTTGAATAAAATTGTCCTTGTAATGTCTGTAAACTGTCGGTGGTTTGCCCAAGTTCCACCAGCCCTTGAGTATATTCAACAACAAAGGTTGCTAAAATATACTCTCCCGTAGAGTTGATGAAATTCAACAGAACAATGAAAACGGCAATATGAACAAGGTACTTACTTTTAAAAACGACATTAAATCCTTCCAACCATACGTTACTTGTATTTGGTTTTTCGTCTACTTGAATACTTTTGGCGTAATCGGGAACCCATTGTGAAGCCTTATTTGAAAGAGCGAGAATGATTAACAGCAGTAACGCGGCCAAAACCATAATCCCTGAAATACCGATAGCTGGTAATAATGGACCTGCCATTTTTGCACCCAATAGTGAACCCAGTGCTGCTCCTGCAGCGATGATCACAAACAAACGTTGACCACTCCTGACATTATAAGTGTCTGCAACGAAGGCCCAAAATTGAGCCAGAACCATGACATTAAATATGCCGAGCCACACGTAAAAGGAAACTGCAATGTCTACATATGCCATTTGCAGAAGTGCAAAAATCATCAGGTTGGCAATAAAAAATTGCAGTAAGCGATTGATGATGAAGGTACGTGAATGAGTAGAAGAATAGTGATGATAAAATGCTGAAAAAGCTGGGACGATGAAAATTAATAATCCAGCTTGTAAGGCTGTTGCATAACTTTTTAATTCCGCTCCACCATGAGCCAATATTAAGGGCTCACGGATCACTTTAAGCAGGTAAAAACAGGCCATCATTAAACATGCATTGAGCGTTAGAACCAGACAACTCTTGCCCTCACCTGGCCTCACATGGCTAAACAGATTTAATAGCTTTTCATACCAAAGGTGTTTTTTGTCGACCAATTCCAATTTATAACCCCCTCCTTGAACAAAATATCAACAAATGAAGATAAAAAAAGCAGGGTACAAATGCAGACAAATAATTTTTTTTACTTACCCGTAAGGTTTAGTACAGTTGCCAATGTTTTACAAATTTAGACAAAATCAAACTGATAATTTAGGAGTACAGAACAAGATTATTGAGATTTAAAACATGATTATCTGTTTGTAAGCAAACAATCCCCACTTCTATAATGTGCTGATACGAAGCCAATTCATCTTGGTTTAGAGTTAACAAGTGCGCCAAAATACCAGGTATATTGAAACTGCGGGGTCACTCATTAGCCGGTCGGGGTCAATTGCGCGTGTGAAATCCAATCGTTTGAGTAAAAATTTGCTCATATAATTTTGCTTCGGAGTGCCGTTTAGTTATTCGTATAATGGTTTTTTGTTGATCCTGTCGCACCGTAATCCCCAATAATCTATTTTTTGAAGGTAAGCTTTGTGTCTATTGACTGTTGCTTTCTAAAATATGCTCACATATTTTATTTTTCTCTCTAAAAACACCTGAATTTACAAAAATGCTGAGTTACTCTATGACTCAGGTTTCTTCTTACATATTAAATTATGCGAACAAAGTTAATGTACGTGGTTTTTATCATAGGCATGATTGGCAATCTTTCAGGCTGTATTGTTGTTACAGCAGTGAGTGCAACTGCGACAGTTGTGGGCGGCGCTATCGATGTGGTTGATGCTGTAACTCCTGATGTTTTTGACGATGACGATGAAGATGAGGAAGATAAATAGCATAAACAACAGCGGTTAAATTAGTAAATTTTAATGCCAATTAGGACTAAGTTAATTTATCCTATGACTATCAACTTTATTCAATCTACCAAAATTTTGACGGGTACTTTGCATGATTAAACTTGATAGAAGAAAAAAAGAGCCAGTTAGGCTTAGTCAAATAGCTCATATACCGGTGCGCTGCCGTTGTGGCGGAGAACCTACAAAACCGGTGTTAGTGGTAGGATGTAGAAATCGATGGTTAATTCAATGTCAGGTGAAAAACTGCTGCGCCAGAAATGCCAGTCAGGGGCTGAATGATACGATTCAAGGCTGGAATCGTCTTGCCACTCATTTCTATCGTTAATTAATCTCTGTAGAGTGAATTTAGCGCAAGTTGTAGCATTACTGCACGTTTAATCAATTTTCTTCTGTTAGC
>JBLHNW010000206.1:0-6982 GCA_047622205.1 Paraglaciecola sp. | reverse complement strand
GACCTGGGAACATCAGGCATTAAGTCGTGCCCGCTTTATTTGCGGTAGCGGGGAGCTCAAAGACGCTTTTACCGCACTGCGTGAGAAAGTACTTGAACTCCCTCGTGACCGTGCAGAATTGACCAAACTAGTGATAGATATGCGTGAGAAGATGCGGCAGCACTTGTCCAAAAGCGCAAACAAGGATAATCAGGGTGAACCACAATTTGACCTAAAACAGGACAAAGGTGGGATTGCAGATATTGAATTCATTGTACAATTTTATGTTCTGGCTTATTGCCACGAATATCCTCAACTAGCACGTTGGTCTGACAATGTACGCGTTTTGCGATCACTTAATCAGCTTGAGATCATGTCAGATGAACAAGCCGAGCAATTAACACAGGCATATCTTGAATTTCGCAATAGTAGTCATCGCCTGGCCCTTCAGCAGCAGGACCACGTGAGCAATAATAAAAAATTTAGTGCTCTACGCAAACAGGTAAGCGACATATGGGAATACTGTCTGGGAATCAATTAGTACGGAACAATTTCTGTTATGAGCGTGCTTCGGTGCAGTTTTGTTTGAGGTATTCAGTTTCGTTTGCGGTAATCACCAAAGAGCGTTGCTTTGGACAAAAATAGGCCCTAACCTGACCATCAAAGTTGCCATCTATAGCACTGGCAATCATACGTAAACTTCCCAATATCGAATTATCCATCTGAAATTGATGTTTGACGATAAAATCTTGATCTAATTCCCAAATAACCTGCATGCCCTCAGATTGGGCATAGTCTGTAATGGCATCGCGCAAAGTAGAGCCTGCTTTAAAGCTTCGATGTTTATTTTCTCCCTCCCAACGATCTGACATAGGTTTTTGCAAACTTTCCATTTTTTTCAAACGCTCATGTAACGGCTTTTCTGATGGATTGACTTCCATCACAAAATCTCCAATACCTTCTTCCCGGGGATGACGCGATGACAAACGATACTCTGCATAAAAATCAGTCATGTTTTGGGACAGACTTTTGGGACCGGACGCGCCTTCAGGTATCAATTCAGAGTCATTCGAATTCTGCAATATTAAGACCACAGCGGCCATGACGATCAAAATCATCGCCAGCCCGAGGTGCTTGGCCCAAAAAAGGGAGTTTGAATACTTTTTACTTCGTTTCATAATTAAATACTATTTACCGCTAACACATTTTCTTAAATTAAGGTCCATGTCATTGTTAGTCATATAAAGATGCATCCTCTGGTGATGGACGAGTCTTAAAGCGTTTATGCATCCATAAATACTGTTCAGGTGCGATCATTATCATTTTCTCGACCATCTGGTTAATTCTGCCTACATCTCTCTTATCGTCACCGGAAGGGAAATTCTCCAGTCCTGGAAAGACTTTTATTTTGTAACCGCTAGATGTTTTTAGTGACGCGATAAATACCGTTTCACAATTTGCTTCCTTGGCAAACAACAATGAGCCCGTGGTAGTCGCGACTTCTGGCACGGCAAATAAAGGAACAAATTCGCATTTTTTTCTCCCATAGTCCTGATCCGGCAGATAAAAACACACTTCACCATCGTTCAAAGCCGAAATGAGTCCCTGCACATCACGTTTGTGCACCATATACTTATTAGATTTATTACGCCCGTGATACTGCATGTACTCCATCAATGAATTGTTGTGCTTACGATAAAATGCCACTGACGGATTCTTAAGACCTGCCACACGTACCGCAAGTTCCAAATTCATATTGTGTATTGCGTAGGCCAGCACTCCCTTCCCCTTGGCGAGTATTGCTTCGATATGCTCATAACCTTCAAATTCTGCTACTTTCTGAACTCGCCAGGTCGGCCACCACCAGCCCATACTCGCTTCCAGAATAGCCATTCCAGTACAATCAAGATTAGCATCCAAAATAGCCTGTCGTTGCTGTTCGCTTAGATTGGGAAAACACAGAGCCAAATTACGCCTGGCTATTTGGTAACGTTTTTTAACCAGCAGTTTTAATAATTTACCAAAGCCGATACCGATGAGAGTTTGCATCCGATAGGGCAACCAGGAAATGCAGTAAAGTAAAATTATACTTAGCCAAGTTAGCCAGTATTGGGGTAGAAAAAAAATCAGTTTAAACTTTGGTGCAGATACGATTTCTGGTTTCAAATTCTTACTTCTTAATGAATTTTTAGCTATTGTAATGCTTAAAATCAATTTGCAATATAAAAAGAAGGTAAATAACCTGAACTCGGCATAAGCAACGCTGTACAAATGGCTATTAAACGCCCCAGGAAGGAACGGCTGGGGCACTTCAACTCAAGACCTCCCCTTGAAAGAATGTCGCCTACCTTTCGAAAGGGAACTGCGTAGAAGCGGAATATAGAATTTCTCAGAAAGTCGCTGAGTTGTCATTTACATTGGCGTAAATCCTCATCACTAAAGTAAATTCAACTGGCTTAATCCGCATATTTGATTACAATCAGGAAAGGAATTCTGAAATGAGAATTGCTAACTATCCGAGTAGATTTAATATTCAAATTAATTTGTACAAGCAGCCTGTACAGATAGCTAAATTATCAGGACAGAAGAATATAAACAGTAATAATAAAGAATTGATCAATCTCAACGCCAGAGATGTAGCAGGAATCCTTTATACTAACTCCTTTGCTGGAATCACAGCCAGCATCGTTACCAGTAGCTTTTTGGCGTTTACGTTTAATAATCCACTGACTAGAGAGTTATCCCTTGTCTGGTGGCTTGTCATGACTTCAATCCTTTTGATTCGCATGGGAGATGCTCTGTTTTGGAGATTTAGTCTTGTCGATTTAGCGTTTAATGGAAAATATGCTCAAATACGTTTTTCAATTGGATGTATTTTAACTGCTATTTTTTGGAGCATCTATCCCCTGGTACTTTTCGAAGAATTAAATGGGATACAATTCACGGTTACAATTGTCATTATTTCATCCCTCGCTGTCGGCTCATCGACAGCACTGGCTGCCAATTCGCGTCTGTCCATAAGTTACTCATTAATACTATTACTTCCCATTTCTGTGTATACCCTTTTTTCTAGCAACGAAGAGCGTCAATTACTGGGCGTGCTATTAATACTTTTAAGTATAGTAATCATTGTCTACTCTTTACGATCCGGTAAATTCACCTTTGATGCTATTAAGTTAAAAAATTCCAACACTCAACTTGTAGCTCAAATGGAAAACGAACAAACCAAATTCGCAAAAGTCAGTCAGGAATTAAAAGAAGTATCGGAAAAGTTAAACCATGCGAACAGTGGCTTGGAAGCCGAAGTCAAAAAACGCACAGATAGGATTTTTCAGCTGTCTAATCTGGATCCTTTAACCGGATTGATGAATAGGAAAGCTTTTACTAAAGAGCTCAGTCAACTGATCGATCGTGCTACCCATACAGGTAATCATCTAGCTCTGCTTTTCATTGATTTAGATGGTTTTAAAAAAATCAACGATAGTATGGGTCACCATATTGGTGACAATGTATTAATTGAAGTCACTTCAAGAATCAAAGCATTTACTGATGAAAACACCTCAGGCAGATGGGGAGGAGACGAATTTTTAGTCGCCTTGCCATATAGTGATGTTGAGTCTGCCACTTCTATCGCCAGTGCCATTATTGCTAGCATATCTCAACCTATCCATGTCAATTCTAATGAAGTTCACCTGAGTGCTGCAGTGGGTATCGCTATGTGTCCTGAACATGATGATACCGCTGCTGAATTGATTCAATTGGCTGACTTGGCAATGTGTGAACAAAAACATACGGGAGCAAATCATCCCAAAGTATTCTCCAAAGATCTGAAACAAAAAATTGATGCATCTCGGCTCTTCCTCGATGGCCTGCAAAATGCTATTGAGAAAAAACAACTATACGTTTGTTATCAACCTATTCAATGTGCAAAGGATAACTACTCCTGGTCATTTGAAGCACTTTTACGTTGGGATTTCGACGGGAAACTTGTTGGTCCGGATGTGTTTATCCCTCTAGCCGAAAAGTCTGGTCTTATCAAAGAAATCGGCGCATGGGTGCTAAACCGCGCCTGCATGGACGCCAGCTATTGGCAGCATTGCCAGCAAGCAGCAGTATCTGTGAATGTATCGATTATCCAATTGATGGATGACGGTTTTATCCGCGTGTTAGATAATGCACTGCGAAGTAGCGGTTTGCCTGCAGAGCGTCTGCATATAGAAGTGACAGAATCAGTTTTTGTCGATAATGCAAAGAAAATTAGAGAACAACTAGACGCCATTCAAAAACGCAATATACATGTTTCCATCGATGATTTTGGAACCGGCTATTCATCTTTATCACAATTACAAACCCTGCCAGTCAATTATGTCAAAATAGACAAATCTTTCGTCGATAATATGGAAACCAACGGTGATGCAGTCATCAGAGCAACACTCTTTTTAGCTCGCGAACTGAATTGCAAAACTGTCGCCGAGGGTGTGGAAACCAAAGAGCAAGCCATGGCATTGTCTGCCATGGGAGTAGACTTCTTACAAGGTTACTACTTCGCTAAACCCATGAGAAATGATGATTTAATTATTTGGCAAAACCCCATCACTAGCGTGATATCTTCACCTTTCTGAGAACCGCTTACATTTTTAATTCGTTTACAGATATTAATTCTGAATCAATTTAGGCAAAATAGCCGGACTTATTCCTAGGAACATCTTAATGGCGCAACTGTACTTTTATTACTCAGCAATGAACGCTGGAAAATCCACCTCACTTTTGCAATCCGCATATAATTATAAAGAGAGAGGCATGCGCGCAGAAATTTTTACTGCCGCGTTCGATAACCGGTTTGGCTCCGGAAAAGTCGCATCCAGGATTGGTTTAGAAGCCGATGCCCACCTATTTAATGAGCAAAGCGATTTTTTCTCCCAAATTGAAGCTCTTAATCAAGGTCACAGAATTGATTGTTTATTTATCGACGAAGCACAGTTTTTAAGCAAAATACAAGTGCAGCAATTGGTGCACGTGGTAGATGACTTAAATATTCCAGTTTTGGCCTATGGTTTACGCACTGACTTTTTAGGTGAAACCTTTGTTGGCAGTCGCTACTTAATGGCATGGGCAGATAAATTGGTAGAACTAAAAACTATTTGCCACTGTGGGCGTAAGGCCACATTTGTGGTCAGAATTGATGAGCAAGGCTTAGCGGTAAAAGAAGGCGTTCAGGTAGAAGTAGGCGGCAATGACCGTTACGAATCAATGTGTCGTAAACATTTCATACAGTTGGTTTGGTAATTTTCATGTTGTTTTTTTGCCTTGTTCCCCTTGTGTTTCGGCCATCGATTTAATAAAAAACCCGTGCAATTAGCACGGGTTCAGAATTAATTCACTATTATCAATTAAGCGCGCTTGTTTGCGATAAATTCAATAATTTTCGTGGCATTACGTTCTTCAGAAAACTCGCTGATCCCCATGCCAGCACATTGAACATTATCCGCATCTAGAACAATCTCCAATACTTCCTTGCCGGTTCGTGCGAGTGAACCAATCTGAGTTCTCACTGCCCGCTTGAACAATTTTACGTTATTGGTTATCGCCGCTTTACAAAATCCAGCGTACTGTGTGTCACCAACATAAGAAAATTTATTAGTGGCTACGGCGTCAGTTTTTGTAGCCTGTAGGTAATTAACCAAATTTTGCGCACCACGCGTTTCAGCAAACTTCAGAACGCTCAATTCATCACATTGGAAATTGTCTTGATTAAGAAGAGTTTCCAATACTTTTGCTCTTGGTAAATTCAGCCAGCTTAACTGTTCCCTTACACTTTTCTTAAAAAGAGAAACATTATCGGTGGCGGCCGCTTTACAGATACCCGCGTATTCGGTATCACCAACAAATTTATAAGATTTCTGGTTTTCTATAGCGGCACTGGCATTGAATGACAGAACGCCAACAGAAATAACTGCAGTAATAAGTAATTTTTTCATAGAGTTGACCTCATTAGTAAATGTCTGTTTTGCTAGAGAACCATTCTCGAACGATTTAAATTGTAATTAAACTACATATTTATGTTGTTTTTTTTCTGTTTGCATTAATTAGAATATTTGTTAAATAGAAGATTCTTGAGTTAACACATAGATATCTTGTTGTTTTTTATCATTATTAATTTAGACCATATAACCAAAATAACTATTAGTTGAATTTTTAATTCTAAATTGGTCATGAAAAACTTACAAAAACTGTAGCTTTTGTGTTCTTTTTATCCAAAACCGTCTTTTTGCTGTGTATATCTCTGCAAATCTGCAGTATTTAGACTGTCTACAACATAACGGTTGGCAATTAAAACAGTTGATCACTTCCTAACTCACAGGTCAGCTAGATGAGTATCTAATCTGCCCTAACCACTTCAAAACATTCGTTTCAACGCTCGCTAAAAACGATTCAGACAAGGTGGTCGCTTGCAGTTGTATTGAGTGTAAATTGGTTATGTTGCGGCTGGGGCGAGCAAAAAATAACTTTTACTTGGAGGAGTTTATCTATAAGCGTCCGGGGACCCTCACATTTTAGTTAACCCCAGCTCGGGATAATGCGTGTCGATTAATTTGTCGAATATTAATTATATCAAAGAGTTAGGAAAAAAAAGATGGTATCCCTCTAATTTAGAAGGCTCAGAATCGAAATTTTTGTGGATATCAAGGCGGATTTCCGTACGCAATAGCTGGCTATTGTTAGGAAAAGCAACGCAGATAGGCGCTAAAATAGCGGTTCTGAGAGGCACGGCTTATCCCGAACCGGGGTTAGTTACTAGATTTGCGCAGCATACTAGTGGGATACGCTTGCTAAGAGCATGTTTGAAATAGAGTCGTAGATAGAGTTCCGGCTATTCCGAGTATGAAAAAAATTTGAGCGTGATAATCTCATGGATAATATAGATTTATTAGTCCCAACGACCAGGCTTTTACTTCGCTGCTCTAGTTACACTTTTGGCATACGGGGCTGAAAAAATCCAAAG
>JBLHNW010000205.1:0-7007 GCA_047622205.1 Paraglaciecola sp. | reverse complement strand
TGACGCAATCCCTGAGGTTGCGCTAAGGGGTTTCCTTGATGATCTGTTTTGGCAAAACGCACTCTACCATTAACCTGATTATTTTCTATTTCAGGGGAAATGGTAACCAGTTTAGCCAAATGTACCATGTTATTTAGGGTGATTTCCGCTTCCATACCAATCGCTAAGTCGTCTGCGTAACTCTCGGGGATATCCACTTCCAGTTCGAATTCACTTAGGTCAACAACACTCAAAATAGCCAGATTTTTACTTACCTGGTTTTTCTGTTGAACCGCTAAGTTGCCTACAATGCCATTAACCGGTGAGAGCAAAGTAAGGTCGTCCACCTGACGACTAATTTCTTCAACTTGTAAAGCCTGGCGATCCACTTGTAACTGCTGGGTTTGGATTTCAAAAGCCAAACTCTCCTGGTTTAACTGAGCGTCTTTGAGGGCATGTTGGTAAACTAACTTTGCGTTTTCAAGATCATCCTGGGCCTTTTCAAAATCAATCTGGCTGATTGAATTGCTCTGGTAGGCCTTATCGGCGCGGCGCTTTTCTCTGTCTGCCGCGGTCTGTGATACTTTGGCTAAATCTGCGGCTTTCTGTTTTTCCAAAGCTTGTTTTTTTGCCTGTATCCGCTTTCTATCTAATTCTATCTGCAGGCGCTGTAATCCTGATTGTTCTTGTTTGAGCAAATTAGTTAATTCGGGGCTCTCAATCTGGGCCAAAATTTGCCCCCTGCTAACGCTATCACCTGCATCTACTTCAAAGGTGATTGTGCCTTGTGCAGGGCTGTATAATCTGGGGCTAATTGACGCAATCACTCGTCCTTGTATCGACAAGTCACGAATAAAATCACCTTTGACGACCTCAGCCTGGCGTATGCGTTGTTCAGATACGCTAACTTGAGAGTTAGACCACCTACTAAAAATCGGTTGTAGCAGGTAAATAAGTATTACCGAGGCGATTATAATAATAAGTAAAATCACGTTTTTTTTATTATTTTTTTTAGGCTCAAGAACGTTGTCTTGGGCACTGGTATCAGCTATTTTCACTGATGTTCCTTGCTCAAACTATCAGGCGAGATGAAGCTCAAAGTAGATCAGATGGGATCCAAATGAACGAATGCTTAACTCAGGGTAAAATATTTGCACCAAAGTGTCTATTGGTATGTTTTTAATAATCTTTTTTTGGACGCGACGACGATTTATAATGTCGAATGATTTTTCTGTCAAACTTGAGTTTATACCCAATATTTAACATGAGATTAAATCTTACACTCTAGCGATTCTAAAACCCTCTGGGATGCTCTGTAACGTATATTTGGAAACGACTTGCTTGTATAAGTTTCGATGATGCTTGCTTATAAATAGTGCTATCGATACCGTATTAATAAATCTCCAACAATATTTTAAGGTTCGATGCATATGCAGCAGGTTAAAAAACATTTCTCAACATGTACATTGTGTGAAGCTATGTGTGGAATTGAAGTTCAGACCCAAGGCAGAGAAATATTGTCGATTGTGGGGGACAAACAAAATCCATTTAGTGAGGGGCATGTTTGTCCCAAAGCGATGGCACTCAAAGATTTGTATGATGACCCTGAACGAATTCGTCAGCCATTAGAAAAAACCGCCGAGGGATGGCAAGTGATAAGCTGGGAGCAAGCTTATGCTAAAGTAGCAGAGTCCTTGCATGCCATTCAACAAAAGTATGGTATTGATTCAGTGGCGACTTATTTAGGTAATCCCAATGCACATAATATGGGGTCAATATTGTTTGGCCCGTATTTCTATCGTGCATTGAAAACCCATAATCGCTATTCGGCCACTTCGGTTGATCAATTACCCCATCATATCGTTAGTCGCCAGCTATTTGGCCATCAGTCGCAAATTCCTATTCCTGATATTGATCACACGCAATACTTTATGATCATCGGTGGCAACCCACTGGCTTCAAACGGCAGTATCATGACCGTGCCACATATAAAACGACGCCTAAAAGCGATTCAAAAACGCGGCGGTAAAGTGGTGGTTATAGATCCGAAAAAGTCAGAAACTGCTGACATTAGCTGCGAACATCATTTTATTAAGCCAGCTACAGATGCACTCTTGTTACTAGCGATGCTCAATACTTTGTTTAAACTGGATTTGGCCAACCCTGGCAAGCTAGCAGAGCATGTGCCGGATTTGGCAAAGGTTGCCTCTTACGTAGCAGATTATTCGCCTCAGCGCGTAGCAGCGATTGTCGGTATTGATGCGGATCAAATTGTTCAAATAGTAAAAGACTTTTGTCATGCTGACTCGGCTGTGTGTTATGGGCGCATGGGTGCAAGCGTGCAGGTTTTTGGTACCTTAACGCAGTATTTAATCATGCTGTTTAATATGCTCACAGGCAATCTGGATAGAGCAGGCGGTATGATGTTTACCCAACCGGCAGCTGATCTTTTACCAATCTCCGGACGTGGCAGTATGGGTAAATTTACCTCAAGAGTCCGGGGACTACCTGCCTTTGCGGGAGAATATCCGGTATCAGCGCTCGCTGAAGAAATCACTACGCCAGGAGTAGGCCAGATTAAAGCGATGTTGATTGGCGCGGGGAATCCCATATTAACCACGCCTAATGGTCAGCAATTGGATAAAGCTTTCGAAGAGTTAGAGTTTGTAGTAGCGGTGGATTTTTATATTACCGAAACAACTCGTCATGCGAATATAATACTACCTCCTGTTACAGCGCTGGAGCGGGATCATTACGATGTTGTATTTCATAACTTCGCAGTGCGTAACAGCGCTAAATTTTCTCCGGCAATATTCGATTCAGAGGCCGAGAGTAAAACAGATTGGCAGATTTACCTGGCATTAGCCGAATATATGGACAAATTAAACGGGGTTCCCGTGGATAAATATCAAGGCCTATGGGAAAAGACTCCGGTTGGCGTTGTGGATGATTTGCTGCGCTCAGGTAAATATGCAAACGGTGAACACAACTTGAGTATAGACAAGCTGATAACTCACCCTCACGGCATCGACCTTGGTGCGCTGCAGCCAGATTTACCAAACGCAATTTATCATGATGATAAGAAAATACATCTGGCGTTTGATTATTTTATGAGCGACTTAGCTCGCCTTGAAAAACACTTTTTTAGCAGTAATCTCAGCTCGGATAATACCTTGCAGTTAATCGGCCGGCGGCATTTGAAAACTAACAATTCCTGGTTGCACAATAGCCGGAGGATGGTCAAAGGCACTAATAACGGAAAATCCAGATGCACCGCTCAGCTTCATCCAGACGATGCCCGTCGGTTTTCCTTAAAAGATGGTCAAGATATCCGGGTCAAATCAAGGGTAGGGGAGATCCAGTTACCTGTTGAAATAACTGACAAAATTATGCCAGGAGTGGTTTCTATTCCTCATGGCTGGGGACACAATAAAAAGGGTTCAAGTTGGGCGACTGCAGAAAGTCATGCCGGGGTCAGCGTTAATGATCTGACGGATGAAATGGTGTTAGATGAATTATCTGGTAATGCAGTGTTAAACGGCGTGCCAGTGACTATAAAGTCTTTAAAACACTTAGATTAAGACTTACATTGCTATGATCCTGGATTCCGTAGTAGAACTCGTGGAAAGAGTGCTAGCTAATGGTGTGATTGGCGTAGTAAAAGAATTTGTAGTCACCTTATTGGTTATGAGAACTTTTTTGCATAATCAGGCGTATCAGTGAATGCCGCTAGTTCTCGTGGTTTAACTGTGGGATCTAGATTAATGGTTCATAAGTATTTTAAAGGTGGTTAAGTGAAAAACGAATTAGATAATAAATTTATTCTGTCGGTGTTTGAAAAAATTCGTCAGCATGGTCAAGTCAAGAATGAAATATATATTCTCGGTGGGTTAAAGGCCTATAGCGACTTTGATGGTTACACTATATTTATTGAGGATGCACAGGTACAGCTGCGTTTTGGTTTTCACAATCAATATCATTATGAATATGAAAAAGAACAGCATCTGGAACAGTTTGAAAAGAAACTTAAAGCGATAGAGAAAGACTATTAATTTTGTTTGAACCAAAGCTTGAACCATTACTTTTTATTGCATAAAAAAGGGTGCCGACAGGCGCCCTTTTGAAATTGTTATATAAACCAGCATCTACAACGCGGGTTATATACCCGTAATCCTTGAAACTGCATGTTTGTTGGCTGCATTCATTCGCCGCCGCCATGCAATCCCAATGATTTTGGGTAGTAACGAATTACTTCGCTAATTTTGCTACTGCAGCAGTCAACATGTCTATTTTTGCAGATAATTCTTCAATCTTCTGATCAGCATCTGATTGGTCTAGACCAAGTTTGCTGCGCAAGACTACAACTCGGTTCTCAATATCAGCTTTTTCAGAGAATTTTTCTTTTACTTCAGAGAATTTGCCTTTAGCTTCTGTTTCAAGTTTTTCACCTTTAACTACTAGGTCGCCGAACATTTTGTTCGACTCAGTGCTTAGAGTTTCAAAACGATCTTGAGCTTGTTCAAAACCTTTACCGTAAGCGCCTATACCTGCTAACCAGATTTTACGAGCCATTTCTTCTGCTACTACTGCTTTTTCTTTAATCATTTCGATGTTGTTCATAATATATTCTCCACCAGGGTTTAAAGTTTAATAAATTGTTTCGTTGTTTCAATACAGACGATATTACTCATCAAAATTAGAAATCGCATACTAATTAGACAAATAAATTTAAAAAATTTCCTAGGGGAGTGGTTGATGATGGTACTAGTATTTTTATTAAAATAAAAAAAGCCCGGTATCTACCGGGCTTTTTTGCTTAAATGAGGTGTGTCACCTCAGAATTCTATCTAACGATTGCGACCCATTTGGTCATGACTACTTACCCAGTGTCCTGCGATAACTGCACAACCTAATGAAATATCCCCAGCTAATACTGTGGCGGCAACAATTTCAGCGTATTTATTCGCTTTGCCAGTACCTACACAACCCATCATTTGCAAACATTCATTTTGGGTAGGTAAACCGGTACCTCCACCAAAGGTGGCTACAATTAAAGATGGCAGGGTAACAGACATATATAAATCACCGCTATCTAGCAGCTCATGTGAAAGTATTCCCGCATGAGATTCCACAACATTGGCTTCATCTTGCCCTGTGGCAATATACACAGAGGCAATTCCGTTAGCGGAATGTGGGCCGTTATAAGCGGCGCCAGCCATTGCTGCACCAACATTGGCCAAGGTTGTCGCACCCGCAAGTACCTTGGTGTCAACTTTCATTATTTTCGCCAAGACTTCTTTTTTCAGAACTATTTCAGCAATTACGCGCTTACCACGGGAATGTAGCATGTTCAAATGTGAATGCTTCTTGTCAGTATCCATATTGCCTGACAACATGTACAAACAAGGAATAGGTGAATTGGCTTTTATCCATTCACAAGCAACTAAGGTTGCTTTCCCGACCATGTTTTGACCAGATGCATCACCGGTTGTATAGTTAAAGCGTAGGTACTTAGTTTTGGACACAGACCATTGTTGAATGTGCTCCAATTTGCCTACTCGGGTCGTAGTTTCTGAGACTTCTTTTATTTTGTCAAAATTTTCTTCTATCCAAGTACCAAAATCACGGGCTTGTCGGGCATCTTGAAAAATAAAGGCAGGAGCACGTTGCATCCACCCCTCAACAACTGTGGTTTTAACGCCGCCACATTCGTTTATCACCCGCATACCACGACTATAACTGGCCACTAGCGTGCCTTCGGTTGTTGCCATCGGAACATAAAAATGTCCATTGGCATGTTCCCCGTTGATATGAACAGGCCCCGCAACGCCCACGGGCATTTGTACTATGCCGATAAAATTCTCTACATTTCCAGGAAGCACGCTTGGATCTATACTGTATTGACCAGTATGTACTAAATCAGCGCCGGTTTTTTCTTTTATAAAATCCCGGCGTACTTTCGCCATTTCATTTGTGTGATCATTCTCTGCGTTGCGTGGAATGCGCATATCATCGCTCATTTTATTTTTCCTATGTGAATTTCATCAATTTTATTGGTTTGAAACTAAGTAGTTAACTGTTTGATCATGATTTACTTATTAATATACACAGGGAGACGGATAGAAGACAAAGAAAAAGTGAATTTTGTACACAAATATTTAACATTTAGTTTATTTATACCTTAAATGCGACAAGTCAACGCACTTTAGTACGATTATTTGTATCTCTACTTGAGCGAATAATATCATCGCCATATTCGGTCGAGGACGATTTGGCCATGCGATCATAAAGTAATACATTTACTGTTGCCGCTAAATTCATACAGCCTTTAGTAGGCACGTAAACCACGTGTTCACATTGATCAAGTAACTGCTGGGGTAGGGATCCATCTTCAGGCCCGAAAATGTATCGGGCATTGTCGGGATGCTGAAAATGCGGGAGCGGGGTGGCTCCTTCAACCAATTCGATTGCAACATTAATCAGGTTTTGGTCCGTACATTCCTGGATATTTGCTACGTTTTTCACTGAAATATTTGAGCCAGCATCTTTTGTGTCGGTAGCAAAACTTTTGGCCCGGGCGTAACGCTCACCCGTGTAGTAAATAGAATCTACGGAATAACACCCTGCGGCCCGCAATATGCTTCCCATATTTTGTGGGCTTTTCGGGTTGACAAGAAAAAGGCTAAGTATATTTTTATGCATTTAGGGCGTGAGTATCTTGTTGATGTTGTCCAGTTCCACCTGAGTAAAATCCAAATTTGACAGGGCAGCAACGCAATCCTCAATTTGATTTACTTTACTGGCACCAATAATGGCACTGGTAACGGCTTGATTATTTAACACCCAGGCAATGGCCATTTGCGCCAAAGACTGTTGGCGTTGCTCGGCGATCAAATTTAGCTTCTGAACTTTGGCAACTTTTGTTTGGCTGATATTGTCAGCATTTAGGTAAATTTGTTCACTTCGCGCTGCTCTTGATCCTTCAGGAATGCCCTGTAAATATTTGTTTGTTAAAAAGCCCTGGGCTA
>JBLHNW010000204.1:0-7019 GCA_047622205.1 Paraglaciecola sp. | reverse complement strand
CTTAGACGTCGGCAACTATTGTTTTCATATGCAGATTGCGCCAAGCTATCCGAAACTATCTAAAGAAAATAATTATGTTGCATAGATTTTTGCTCTTACTTGCCTATTTTGCTTCTTTCGCTGCCTCTGCTCTCGATGTTCAGCACACTCAAACGCCAATCGAAATTGACGGGCAAATAGATAGTGCGTGGCATCAGACCAGTTGGCAACCCATGCCTTTCTTAATGGCTGGCAGTCTGCCAGAAAAGTCTGATTTTAATGGTCGCTATCGCCTGTTATGGGATAAAAATTATCTATATTTGCAGGCCGAAATCACTGACGACATACTGTTTGATCATAATCCAGATCCTTTAGTGAACTACTGGGATGATGACGCCCTGGAAATATTTATCGACGGCGATGCGTCTGGAGGAGATCATCAGTACAATCATAGTGCTTTTGCCTATCATATTGGTCTGGATAATCAAGCCGCAGATATAGGCGATGATCAGAAAGCGCATTTGTATAACGACCACCTAATCAGCCGATGGCAGCGTCGCACGGAGAAACCAAACAGTATCATTTGGGAAGTTGCCATAAAGATGTATCCGAATACTTACACTGATCTCAAACCTGCTGCATCACTCAAGTTAAGTAGCGGCGATATAATTGGTTTTATGTTGGCTTATTGTGACAATGACGCCAGTGAAAACCGTGAACACTTTATGGGCTCTGATGATATAAAGGCCGTAAATGGCGATAAAAATAGGGGCTGGATTGATGCCAGCGTATTCGGCAAACTGACACTGGTACCCTGATATGAGTGATTCTGTAAAACAAATCATGCGGCACTTGCATACTGTTAAGACCATTCAGGAGATTGCTGAAAAAAGCCATATCCTTAAGACTATTCGAGACCTACAGGCATGGCAGTGCAGGCGTCTTCTAATTAGTCATCAGGACATGTATCAACAACCGCGTTTTAAATCTGCTGTTGAGTTTTTTGTCGATGAGCTATATGGCCCCAAAGACTTTAGCCAGCGGGATCAGGATATCGCCAGATTAGTGCCAAAAATGGCCGCAATACTGCCAGAAAAAGCCTTGGTATCGTTAGCATCAGCACTGCACTTAAATGCCCTTTCGTTCGAACTGGATTTCGATATGGCCAGAAAGCTAAATGATAAGCCTATTAATCGTGATACTTATGCGCTTGCCTATTACGAATGTAACAACCAAACGATCAGACAACGGCAAATTGATTACATCCAGACCTTAGGACATGACTTAGCGGATGTAGTGAAAATTAAAGGTATATCCATCTTGTTGAAGTTGTCTCGTAAACCAGCGAAATTAGCCGGGCTATTGGCTTTGCACGAATTTTTAGAGTCAGGCTTTAAAGCATTTAAAAATCTGGGGGAAGTCGACGATTTTATTAATCCACTTGTCGCACGAGAACAATATATTCTCACACAACTATTTGACCCCACAGCGTCAAACCCACTGCCAATGAATATCTAGTTTACTATGCCTAATATTGCCCTCAGTAATTGGCTATTCCCCAAGCCATTCATTAAGCCATGGCGCATTGCGGGAGCAGAGATTGATCACTACAATCATGCCAACAACGTGGTTTACGTAAGCCAACTTGAAAAAACCGCTTGGGCACATTCCAATTCATTGGGATTGACGATAGAGAAATATCAATCATTAGATCGAGGCATGGCAATTTTTCGTCATGAAATAGATTATCTGGCCGCGGCCGTTTTAGGCGACCAGGTATCGTGTGCAACTTGGATCGTTGCCTGCGATCACAAGCTCAAATTAACTCGTCAATTTCAATTCATTCGCGATTCTGACGGCGTAACACTACTTAAAGCTCGCACCGAATTTGTCTGTATCGCCTTATCCTCTGGCAAACCCAAACGCATGCCTGGCATTTTTACTGACACCTACGGTGATGCCATGATAATCCCAAACTGATGAAAATTCTGGCCTTCCTGATTGCGACTGTATTGGCTATGTCATTAGTTACGAACTTGTATTTGTTTACTGAATTGCAGGAAATCAGAAAAGACAAAGCACATTTCGCTATCAATAATTCTCCTGCAACTACTCATCCAATAGTTAAGATTGCTCAACCAGAATACTCTGAGTCATACACTGATGAACCTAATACATGGGGTTATACCCCAGGGGGGTCTGTAACAGACGAAGACAACCAGGCATCACGACTATTAGCCCTACAGCAAGCCAGAGGCTGGCTTACACAAGGTGAATTTAGTCAGCTAGGTACTTTTTTACAGAATTACCTGAAAGAGTATCCCCAGGATATTGATTTTCTGCTATTGGAAGCTGACCTTATTGCTCAAACTAGCCTTTTAAGTGATGCCATTACTCATTATTACACTCTTTTAGAATTACCTATGGCCGCTACCCTATATCAGCAAATTCAGGGCAAGATTGATGGATTGGTAGCAAACACCATTAGCCAACTTGAAAAGTCCTATTCCTGGAATATTTTAGCGGTGTTTGTCGAGCCTTTGTTGCAGGTTGATCCCACCAATCGTATGTTTATCCTTGCGCTTGCGAATGCTTATGCTCAGCAGCAGCAAGAGACCCTGATGGAGAACATTCTGGCTGCATTGCCGTTTGATGATCCCGGTGCACTGGCTATTCGTGACCTATTTACCACTCCCAATCCCCCAGATCCGCAAAACGGAATTGATGAACCTCTAGTAGCGGCCAACCCTACTCCCTTAGACGTTGCCCCTATTAGCCTGGAGCAACTCGGAGACCAATATCTGGTCTCCGCTCAACTAAGCGGTAACAGAGTCAAATTATTAATCGATACTGGCGCCTCCACTACCGCCGTATCTGAGGAATATTTCGAAAATTTGAGTAGTAAATTTAAGCGCAATTTTATTGGAAAATTCAAGATGGCTACGGCTAACGGAACGGTATTAGCCCCTATGTATCAATTTGCTCAATTACAGATCAGTAATGTGCAAGTTGAAAATATTGCCGTGGTGGTGTTAAACATGAATGGTTTGCGAAATGCAGATGGATTACTGGGCATGAATTTTTTGCGGGAATTTGATTTTCGCATCGATCAGAAGAATGCAAAACTGTATTTAAAATAACACTGAAAATCACTCTTCTTTGGTTGTGCGACCCATATTACCTCAAACGACGCGTTTCAGCGGGAGTTTAAAACCCGCCGAAACGGAGCGTCTGGTAAAATCCCCAGCCCCGGTCATTCTATTTCGTCAGCATCTTTTATCCGCTCGCGTCTCTCTTGTTCTTCTTCGAAAGCGGCTTTGATTTCTAGCAGTACCGTATCCACGTCGGCTGATTCATTGCTGTGTTTAAAATATCCTGTCAACTCGGTGTCAAGAGTCAATTCACCGGCTTCAAATAAGGCCCACATTTCGAAGGCATAGTCTGTTTTTCTTAACTCTGGTGCATACTGGGCGTAATACTCCGTCATATTATTGACGTCTCGCTGCAGCATTTTAAACGCGTTGTTGTTAGCGGCAGCATCTACCACCTGCGGTAAATCAATGATCACTGGACCATAAGCATCGACTAACACATTAAACTCGGATAAATCTCCATGCACTAAACCAGCACACAACATACGCATAACATATACCATCACCATTGCATGATCTTCAATTGCCTGATCAGCGGGCATTGACACATCATTTAAACGGGGAGCCACATCGCCATTATCATCAGTGATCAGCTCCATTAACAATACGCCTTCATAACAACCATATGGCTGAGGCACACGCACGCCAGCTTTTGCAAGAACAAACAAGGCATCCACCTCGGTATTTTGCCAGGCATCTTCCTGTTGCTTACGGCCAAACTTAGAGCCCTTCTCCATCGCTCGTGCACGTCGTGTATTGCGTACTTTTCGTCCCTCTTGATACTGGGCTGCTTTTTTGAAACTGCGCTTCATAGCCTCTTTATAGACTTTCGCGCAGCGCACTTCTTCACCACAGCGTACGGCATATACGGTTGCTTCTTTACCACTCATAAGTTGGTAGAGAACTTCGTCTATTAAACCGTCATTGACGAGGGGTTGTAATCGTTTTGGAATTTTCATGGCGTCGTTATACAGGAATTAGCTGTTTCATGGAATAGGAATAACATTCAGATAAAGTAGTAATAAATATAATAGGCAGATCTTTTCATAAGGTACAACACTAATTATTTGGCACTAAATTATTACATATATACCCATGCCACCTCAAAATGCGCGTTTCAGCGAGAGTTTAAAGTCATTTAGGCAAGGCTGTTTGCAGGCGCCCTATGTTTAAAAAAAGGGGGGCTAAGTCAAAATTGGTCAACGCTGCATAAATGGCTTTAAAACCCGCCGAGACGGAACCTTCGGTGCACTACTCGATAAAGTAAGTGCCCCAACCGTCATAGTGCACTTTGTGTTTATCCGCAATGCTGATAAGTTTATCGGTATCCTCATTTATTGTCGGCGTTTCCAGTAGTCTTTCAACCACCGCATCAAAACAGAACACTGTACCGCCATCATCTAATATCAGTTCTTCAGCGTCAGTTACTTCAAAACCGGCTTTAAAAGCGTCTACCGCAGCCTTTTCAAGGGCCTCAAAATTTGCACTGGCGAGATGATACTCAATGGTATGTAGCTCGGCGTTGTCGCTGCCGTCTTCGATGAGGGCTTCAACTGTTTCCTGGTTAAATTCGTACCATTCAGTTTTTTGTTGTTCAACTGTGCTCATGGGGGTTCCTATGATTATATGTGAGTAAGAGCTTGATTATCCTGTACGTTGTTCAAGCTCAAGATTTATTTTTTGAATTTGCTGTTCCATTTCTTGATGGAAATAATCTGACCACTCCCTGACATTCTTACTGTCATCCATCATTAGTGGCTCACTGGCCTCTATAATAAGTGTGCCATTATCCCAACGGTTGAGTTTCACCTTGTTGCTCAAGTTACTCGCACATACAGTTACTATAGCCTCATTGGTGGCTTTGGCGATACGAAAGGCACCTGATTTAAAAGGCAACAATCCGCGGCCGTAGCTGCGCGTGCCTTCAGGGAAAAACCATACCGATAAACGCCTGTCTTTAATTTTTTGGGCGGTACTTTGCAAGGTGTCATGAGCACTACCTGCATCTTTTCGGTCAATAATTATACTGCCCAACAACCAGAAAATCTGACCAAATACTGGGATCCAAACTAAACTTTTTTTACCTATAATGACGGTACCCTTTTGTGCGGCCGCACAGATAGTAAGTAGGTCATAACTATTCTGGTGATTGGCTATAATGACGAAAGGTCCGCCACTTTTAACACTATCAGGGATACGCAATTCCAACTTGAGGCCGAGAAGCTTTGATATTGAGCTATACAATATGCCCGCCATATGTACATTATCCCGATGAAATGGGCGGCTAATACATATCACTAACAACGTTAGATTAATCAACAAAAAATAGAAAAATATAGTTACAATGCGAATAAGCGCTATCACGGTGATCCTCAAATTACGATTCGGCCGCTGAGTATAGTCATATTTTTCACTCAACATGTCTGAACAGTGATTATAATTTATTACTTAGTATTAAATAAGCGTTAATATTGTGGATTATTCCACTAGCTGGTCGATATTGATTGGACAAGAGGTTCAGAATACTCGCAGAATCCAACACGTTTATACCCATGCCACCTCAAAATGATGGATTCAGAGCGATTGGGGTAATATGGGTATATACAGAATTGAGGCTATAGAAAACATGCAAACTTTCAAACATGAAGATCTCGATGACGACATTCTTTCGGATCTTTTGGAAGAAATAAACGAACTCTATGAGGCAAGTGAACAGACCCTTATTGAATTAGAACTCAAGCCTGAAAATAATGAATTACAGCGCTCATTGTTTCGTTCGATCCATACCATCAAAGGCGATTTAGGCTTAGTCAACTTCACTCCGATGATCCCACTATTACAACATGTAGAGGATTTGCTGGATTATTTACGTAAAGGGCAAATAAATTACACCAGCAATATGAGCGATTTGGTGTTGCTGAGCATGGATAGGGTAAAAATATTTGTGCAAAGCTGTTTCCGGTCGGGCACTGCGGAATATGACGCAGAACTATACAAACATCTGGTCACTCAAATAGCACGCATTTCACCAGATAATAGTGAACAACATGAAAAACTATTATATGAAGCTGTTTTATTGCTCGATCCGAGTCTGGATATAAGCACTACCGAACAAGTTGCAAAGGCCTCTGAATCAAACGAATCTGCACACGTAACTATCGCCTCGACGGGTATACCTAAGGATATTAGTGCTGAAAAGCGCTCTGATATCATATTCTTTCGGGAGTTAATGAAACCTATTGAAAGACGATCTACTTATTGGGAAGGCCGGGGTGACCGGATCGCCAAGTTAGCTGGCTACATTAACAAACTTGCGGGCTCCCCAATTGATCAAGAGCAACTAGCCGTTGCTTGTTACATGCATGATTTTGGAATGGCATTTATGCCTATAAAAACCCTCCATAAACAGGGAAAATTAACTGAAACGGAATTTAATTTAATGCGTTCACATGTCTATAAAAGTGCTCGCCTATTGGAACATTTAGGTCAGTGGAATGATGCCCGTACTATAGTGATGCAACATCATGAAAGAATAGATGGAACAGGCTATCCTCTGGGATTAAAAGATACCAATATTTGTGAAGGAGCTAAACTTCTGGCAATCCTTGATACCTTTGATGCAATCACTCACCTCAGGGCAAACCCATTACATTCAAAACGGCCAAAGAAAAAAGCTGTGATTGAAATTAACAAAATTCCTGAAGGACAATTTTGTAAAAAATGGATGCAAATTTTCAACCGTGCAATGGCGGTATTGCTGACTAGGTAGTCAACAATGTCCGACAATTTTATATGGTATACACCAAGCTAATATCTGGCACTCTTCTTTCTTCACCTAATGTGAAAGGGCATTTGAATACTAAATAACCTGAGTTCCGGATAAGCAAC